>NZ_KV796812.1:0-43437 GCF_001809235.1 Corynebacterium sp. HMSC072A04
TTACTCACCCACCCATGACCTAAGTCAGGTTTTAAGCGCCAGCGGGACCACGCAGCTGACGCGCGTCACTCAGCCAGGTCAGAACACACCCCGCCCTTCGCGCTCACCATAGACATCAAACAACCACCGCGGGCGCTGCCAGTGAGCGCGAAGGGAGATTGAGGCGGAGGTCGATGCAGATGCCTTCGAGCGCCGACAAGACCACGCAACCTCAGAGCCACAATGAGCCAGGCCGGGACTCACCCCGCCCTTCGCACTCACCATAGACATCAAACAACCGTCGCGTGCACTGCCGGTGAGCGCGAAGGGAAGTTTTGGTAGCCGCGCGGCGTCAAGGCCGGACCGGGGATGTAGCCATGAAATGCTGAGGATGGACCGGGGATGCAGCCATGAAATGCTGAGGATGGACCGGGGATGCAGCCATGAAATGCTGAGGATGGGCCACAGCTGCAGCTTTGAAGCGTTTAGGCCAGAAATGCAACCAGCATGCGGCCGAGAATAAAGCCGCCTATTAAGCAGAGCGCAGACGGTCCAGACGAGCGTGCGCCGTCACGGTCAGGGTTTGCGGCAGAGAGGCCATACGCTCGGCCAGCTCTTCCGGGCTGATGTGGCGCGCAGAAGGGCTCATTCCCACCTGCGCAGCGATGGATGCCTTGTCGAGGACGATGGGGAAGGAAATATCGACCGGGTCGGCCGCCTGCTCAAGGAAACCTTCCGCCTGCGCGTAAAGGCGTTCCACCTTTCCTTCCTCGACGCCGAGGATGCCCAAAGGCTCCCGCAGCTCATCGAGGTGGCCAGCCTGCGGAGTCAGCACAATAACCTCCCCGCCGGGGGCGAGCACGCGCTGGAATTCCGCCGGGTTGCGCGGGGCGAAGACGACCGAGATGGCGTGAATCGAATCATCCTTCAGCGGCAGACGCTCCCACACATCCGCGACCACAGCACCGACGCGCTCGTGCGACTTGGCCAGGTGCTTGGCCGCATGCGTAGAGATATCCAGGCCCACGCCACGAGCGCCCTCAATCGAATCGAGAGTGTGGGCAAGGTAGTAACCCGTGCCCGCGCCCACCTCAAGGAGCGCGGGGGCGGTGTCCACATCCAGGCCAGCCGCGTGCTCAGCCGCATCCTGGGTTTCCAAAGAGTCCTGGACCGCGCCGGTCACTGCCTCCACGAAGGGCGCGAAGTGCCCCATGGCCAGGTAGGTCTCGCGGGCGGTAACCATCGCGGCATCGTCGCCCTGATGTTTCAGGCCCGCGCCGGCTGCCAGCGTGACGTAGCCCTGCTTGGCCACGTCATAAGAGTGGCCGGTCTCCGACACGAGGCGAGAAAAATCATCCGCGCCCTGCAGGGCGCTGCCATCGGCAGGATCGGCCAGAATATCGACGATATGTGAAAGCATGCTCCTAGACTAGCTAGAAACTGCTACGAGGAGTGAACCCAGCTCCGCTGCTTCTTCTTTACTGAGCTCAATGACAATGCGCCCACCCCCGTCAGAAGGAATGCGCATCACGATCTTGCGGGACTCCTCTACCGCTTCCATCTCTCCACCAGTGGTACGGGGCTTCATCGCTGCCATATTGAGTCTCCTTCGACTATTTTTAGAACGTCCTTCTAGTCTAGCTCTTTTTCGGCTGACAGCGGCAGGCTCGTTGCCGCACCCGCGGGGGATGGTTCCGCAGAATCATCTGCAGAACCATCAGAAGCCACCGGCGCAGCGCCCATGCGGCGCTCGACGGCAGCCAGCAGCGCATCGACTTGGTCCTGGCGGTAGCCGCGTGTCACGACGTCGAAACGCAGATCATCGAAGCGCCCCTCCTCAAGGGCGCGCAGATTCTCCTCGTTGGTATCCACGGCCGTATCGGGAGCCTCCATCACGGTCCCCCGACCCACGATGCTTCCCCACGCCCATGTGCCAATGATGACGAGGGCGATGAGGACAACGATAAGAAGAATCCAGGACATCATGCGCTAAATCTTACCCAGCAGCGGCGGACGTTGGGCAACGGGCCCAACCACATCCGCGCGGGACAGGATGGTGCGCGCGACGACATCGGCCATCGGGGACAGCTCCTCGAGCGGGCGGTTGCGGTGGGCGCGGGTGCCTAACTCCACCTCGGCGATAGCATGGGGCCCATAGCGCTTGGCGACGTCTATCAGTAGCCCCGCTTCCACCCCATAGCCCGCCACAAAAGGCAGATCCAGGGCTGCCTCGCGGCGAATCGCATACTCCCCTCCCAGTGGTTGATCGATGTGCGCGAGCTCGGGGAAGAACACCCGCAGCAGCGGCTTGGCGCTCAGCTCCGTGACCCGCCCGCCGCCCGTGGGCTGACCGTTCAGGCTGCGTGCATAGCGCGCCTTGACCATCTGCACGTGGGGATCCACGAAAGGCTCGGTCAGCGCGGTAACCATGCCGGGCGCAGCAGACTCTAAATCCGCGTCGATGAACACGACCACCTCACCACGGGCCGCGGCCACCCCGCGCCACAGGGACTCACCCTTTCCCGGACGCGGTTCCTCGTCCAGCACCTCGCGCCAGTTGCACACCCGGGCACCCGCCGCGGCGGCCCGGGCGGCGGTCTCATCGGTGGAGTCGGCGTCGATGACGATGACCTCTAAAGGCTCATCCGCCAGGCAGGCGCGCACGACGTGCGCGACGGTGCGCTCCTCATTGAGCGCAGGGATGACAACGGAAACG
Source organism: Corynebacterium sp. HMSC072A04 (assembly GCF_001809235.1). NCBI lineage: Bacteria > Bacillati > Actinomycetota > Actinomycetes > Mycobacteriales > Corynebacteriaceae > Corynebacterium > Corynebacterium sp. HMSC072A04. The sequence goes on from NZ_KV796812.1 coordinate 2,696, forward strand.
CTCGGAAACATGGCTTAGGCTAGCCCCCGGGTCGTCGCCAAGGGCGCCATCTGCCCCTGGATGGCGGCGGTCATACGGATGACATCCAACGTCGGGCCCACCTCATGTACCCGAAACGCCGCCACGCCGCGCGCTGCCGACCATGCCGTTGCCGCCAGCGTGCCCGCGACGCGCTGGTCCACGGCGCGGTCGAGGGTCTCACCCACAAAGTCCTTGTTCGACAAGGCCATGAGCACTGGCCACCCCGTCGCCACGATCTCATCGATGCGCCGCAACAGTTCCAGGCCGTGAAAGGTGTTCTTGCCAAAATCGTGCGTGGGGTCGATGAACGTCAGCTCCTCCGGACAGCCGAGGTCGGCGGCGCGCTCAGCTAGCCGCGTGGTTTCCGCGATGACGTTGGCAACCACATCGTCGAAGTGCACGCGGTGCGGGCGGGTGCGCGGTGTGACACCACCGGTGTGCGAACACACGTAGCCGACCTTGTGGTGGCCAGCCACCTCGATGAGCTCAGGATCCCACCCAGCCCACGTGTCATTGACCAAGCTGGCACCAGCGGCGATAGCTTCCTCTGCGACCTCGGCGCGCCACGTGTCCACGGAGATCAGCGCCTCCGGGCGGCGACGGTGCAGCTCCGCGATAGTCGGCACGACGCGCTCGATTTCCTCGGCCGCGTCGACGTGCTCACCCGGGCCGGCCTTGACGCCGCCGATATCGATGATGGAGGCGCCGTCGTCAAGCGACTGCTCAGCACGCTGGATTGCGGGGTCGAGCTCGAAGGTGGCGCCCTTGTCGTAGAAGGAGTCCGGCGTGCGGTTCACAATCGCCATGACCCGTGCGAGGTGAGGAGCGGAGGTCACTTGTCTTCTTGCTCCCGCAGGCGCTTGTCCGACATGACCTTGTGCGCGGCCAGGATGTGAGCGACGGCTTCATCGATATCGTCGGTGACGAGGAAGAGATCGAGGTCCTCGGGGTTGATGAACCCACCCTCGGCCAGGGTCTTCTTCATCCATTCCACCAGGCCTGCCCAGTACTCGGTACCCATGAGGACGATGGGATAGTTGGTCACCTTGCCGGTTTGGACCATGCACATGACCTCGAAGAACTCATCCATGGTGCCCATGCCGCCGGGCAGACAGATGAAGGCCTGGGAGTATTTGAGGAACATGGTCTTGCGGGCGAAGAAGTAGCGGAAGTTCAAGCCCAGATCCACGTAGGGGTTCAGGCCCTGTTCGTGGGGCAGCTCGATGCCGAGGCCCACAGACAGCCCGCCGGCCTCGTGCGCGCCGCGGTTGGCAGCCTCCATGATGCCGGGGCCGCCGCCGGTGATGACGGCATATTTGGCTTCTACGAGGCGGCGGCCCAAGGCCACGCCCAGCTGGTAATTCGGGTCATCCTCCGGGGTGCGGGCAGAGCCGAAGACGGTCACGGCCTTGGGCAGCTTGGCCAGGGCGTCGAAGCCGTCCACGAACTCGCCCTGGATGCGCAAGACGCGCCAGGGATCGGCGTGCTGCCACTCGTGATCCGCACCAGACTGCAGCAGGCGCTGATCAAAGGTGGAGGACTGCTCTCCGGCGGTGCGCACGAGAAGAGGTCCGCGCAGGGTGCGCAGTTGCTCAGGAGTCATGGTGGTGTTATCCCTTCAGGTAATTCAAGAGTGCGGTCGAGACTTCGGTGATCTGGGCGATGGGCACCTGCTCGTCCTTCTTGTGAGCAAAGCCCGGATCGCCGGGGCCGAAGTTAACGGCTGGGGTACCCATCTCGGAGAAACGGGCCACGTCGGTCCACCCGTACTTGGCGCGGACGTTGCCGCCGACGGCGTCGACAAGCGCGCGCGCCGCTGGCTGCCCCAAACCGGGCAGGGCGGCCCCAGCGATGTCATCGACCTCCACGGTGATGTTCTCATGCTCGCCGAGGACCTCCAACAGGTGCGCCAGCGCCTCTTCGGAATGGCGGTCGGGAGCGAAGCGGAAGTTGACGAACATCCAGGCCTCATCCGGAATGGTGTTGGTGGCCACGCCGGATTCGAGGTGAACGATGTTGAGGCCTTCCTTGTAGGTGCAGCCGTCAATCTCGACGTCGCGCGGCTGGTAGTTGGCCACGTTGAGCATCACCGGCGCCAAGGTGTGCGCTGCGTTGGAGCCCAGCCAGGCGCGGGCCGAGTGCGCGCGAGTGCCGTGGGCGGTAACGCGCACGCGGATGGTGCCTTGGCAACCGGCCTCGATCATGGCGCCGGAGGGCTCGCCCAGCAGCGCCAGATCCCCCTGCAGCCACTCCGGGTGATCCTTCTGCAAGTGGCCCAGGCCGTTGAATTCGGTAGCGACCTCCTCGCCCTCATAGGCGATGACCGTGAGATCGTGCTTGAGCTCATCGGAGTTATACAGCTGCGCAAAGGCGTTGAGGTAAACGGCCATGCCGGATTTCATGTCCACGGTGCCGCAGCCATACATGGTGGCGCCGTCCTCCGACATGGTGTGGGGGACGTTATCGGCCAAGGGCACGGTATCGATGTGGCCGGCGAGGACCACGCGGCTTTCGAAGCCCCGATTCGTCCGGGCGCAGACGGTGTTGCCGTAGCGTTCCACCTCTACTGTGCTCTGGTCCAGACCGCGCAGGGCTTCCTCGACGGCATCAGCGATCGCTTGCTCGTGGTGCGAAGGGCTAGGGATATCCACCAGCGCCTTGGTCAGCTCGATGGGATCGGAGAAGAGATTTAAAGTCACAACCCGCCATGCTAGCGCCCCCGGTTGCTTAGTGCATTGCGTAAAGTACTTGCCGTTGCAAACAATCAACAGCGTTGAAGGTGATTTCCCTATGGCTGCGGCCACTCAACTCAAAACCCGCCACCTCACCATGATGGGTCTCGGCTCCGCGGTGGGCGCGGGCCTCTTCCTGGGCGTCGGCCTGGGCATCCAGGTCTCCGGCACCTCCGTCCTTATTTCCTATGCGGTGGCTGGTGCGCTCATCGCCTTGGTGATGTGGATGCTCGGCGAGATGGCCGCCGCGCGTCCTTCGTTGGGCGCTTTCTCTACCTATGCGGGCCAGGCCTTCGGGCCCTGGGCCAGGTTTACCTTGGGCTGGATTTACTGGTTCATGCTGGTCATGGTGATGGGCGCGGAGATTACCGGTGCCGCGGGGATTGTCTCCAACTGGTTCGGGGTGGACCCCTGGATTCCGGCATTGGTGGCCGTGGTCTTCTTCGCCATCGTTAACTTTGCCGCCGTGGGTGGCTTCGGCGAATTCGAGTTCTGGTTCGCCATCATCAAGGTGGCCACGATCGTGGCCTTCCTGGGCGTCGGTGTGCTCATGGCACTGGGTATCCTGCCGGGTATGGACCTGTCCATGGCGGGACATAACTTCACGGAGAACTTCCTCCCCAACGGCGGCCCCGGTTTTGCCGCCGGCTTGCTCGCCGTGGCTTTCGCTTTCGGTGGCATCGAACTGGTCACCATTGCCGCGGCGGAATCTGAGGACCCGGCCCACAACGTCGCTACTGCCGTGCGCGCCATCATCGTGCGCATCATGGTCTTCTACATCGGCTCCATCCTGGTCATCACCATGGCCTTGCCTTTCAGCTCCATCCAGGACGCCGACGTTGCCGCGGACTCGCCCTTCACGCTGGTCCTCGCCGCCGCGAAAATCCCCTTCGCGGCCGGATTCATGGAGGCGATCATTGCCCTGGCGCTGCTGTCCGCCTTCAACGCGCAGATCTACGCCACCTCCCGCTTGGTCTACGACATGGCCAAGGACCACAGCGCGCACCACGTCTTCCTTCGGACGAACACCTCCGGTTCGCCCATTTTTGCGGTGGTGCTCTCCATCATCTTCGCCTTCGCGTCGGTGGTTCTGCAGTACTGGAACCCGCCGGGGCTTCTGGCCTTCCTCTTCAACGCGGTGGGCGGATGCCTGCTGGTCATCTGGTGTTTCATCGTCGCTTCCTACATCAAGCTGCACCCTGTCCTCAAGACCAATGGCGAGCTCACGACGCTGCGCGTGCCGGGCTTCCCCTGGCTGCCGTGGCTGACTGCCCTAGCACTGGTGGGTCTTACGATTCTCATGCTTTTCGACGCCTCCGCCCGCAACCAAGTCCTCGCCGTCCTCATCCTGACCGTTTCCCTGGTTGTGATCTTCCACCTACTCCCGGGTAACAAAAGGCGCGGAGCGGACGCGTAGCTGCTAGGGTGTGAGCCTATGACTTCAGCATCCGCACGCGGCCTGGCAACCATTACCCATGACGGCACCGTCCTGGACGTCTGGTTCCCCGCAGTTCACACCGATATCTCTGTAGAAGCCAGCGGCACCGAGCGCCTGGAGGAGGTTCCGCAGCAGTTCGCTGACCTGGTGGGCCCCGACGAGGAGCGCGGCGTTGCCCGCATCGCGGTGGAGACCTCCATCAAGGATCTGGACGAGGCTCCCGCCGACACCTACGACGCTTACCTGCGCCTGCACCTGCTCTCCCACCGCGCAGTCAAGCCTCACGGCCTGAACGTAGACGGGATCTTCGGCAAGCTGGCCAACGTGGTGTGGACTAACTACGGCCCCTGCGCGGTTGCCGATTTCCAAATGGTCCGCGGCCGCCTCGCCTCCCGCGGCCCGGTCGTGGTCTACTCCGTCGATAAGTTCCCGCGCATGGTGGACTACGTTGTCCCGTCCGGCGTGCGCATCGGTGACGCCGACCGCGTTCGCCTGGGCGCCCACCTCGCTGAGGGCACGACCGTGATGCACGAGGGCTTCGTTAACTTCAACGCCGGCACCCTGGGCGCCTCCATGGTCGAGGGCCGTATTTCCGCGGGTGTTGTCGTGGGCGATGGCTCCGATATCGGCGGCGGCGCCTCCATCATGGGCACCCTCTCCGGCGGCGGCAAGGAGGTCATCTCCATCGGTGAGCGCTGCCTGCTCGGCGCGAACTCCGGCGTGGGCATTTCGCTTGGCGACGACTCCGTCGTCGAAGCCGGCCTCTACGTCACCGCCGGCACCAAGATTGCCGTCTTTGGCAAGATCGCGGAGGCCCTGGGCCTGTCTGAGGGCGACACCATCAAGGGCTCCAAGCTCTCTGGTGTTTCCGGCGTGCTGCTGCGCCGCAACTCCGTGACCGGCGCCGTCGAGGCCGTGGAGTGGAAGTCTGAGGCCGTGGCCCTCAACGAGGACCTGCACAAGAACTAAACGCTGTTGCTTGAGGCCCCCGTTCTTGCGGGGGCTTTTCTTGATCCCGGGCCCTTTATGCCCACTTACCGCGAGCGGCTGCCTAGAATGCTAAAGATGACTGCTCAAAACGATTCCTCTCCTCGCTCACTCGGCAGCGGCTTGAAGGTCCGCCACCTGACCATGATGGGGCTGGGTTCCACCATTGGCGCTGGCCTTTTCTTAGGCACCGGCGTTGGCATTTCTGCTGCCGGCCCCGCGGTCCTCTTGGCTTACCTCATCGCTGGATTCCTTGCCATCCTGGTCATGCAGATGCTCGGTGAGATGGGCACGGTTATCCCTGCTTCAGGCTCTTTTTCCGAATACGCGGAGCACGGTATCGGCCGCTGGGCAGGATTTACACAGGGCTGGATTTATTGGCTCGCCACCGTCGCGGTTCTGGGCGCGGAAATCACCGGCGCGGCCGGATTCATCGGCGCGTGGTTTAACTGCCCGCCCTGGATCCCCGCAGCCATCTGCGTGGCTCTCTTCGGCACCATCAACCTGCTGCGAGTGCGCTTGTTTGGTGAGTTTGAGTACTGGTTCGCCTTCATCAAGGTCGCCGTCATTATTGCTTTCCTCGTTATCGGCGCGCTGCTCATCTTCGGCCTTCTCCCCGGCCACACCTTCATCGGCACGTCTGTCTTCCTCGAAGACGGCTTCATGCCCAACGGCCTCGGAGGCGTCGCCGCCGGCTTGCTTGCCGTGGCCTTCGCCTTCGGCGGCATCGAGGTCGTCGCCATCGCCGCGGCGGAATCCGAGGACCCCGAGAAGTCCCTCGTCAACGCAGTGCGCACCACCATTACGCGCATTTCGGTGTTCTACCTGGGTTCTGTCCTCGTCATCACCTTCCTCCTGCCCTATTCCTCGCTCGGCTCCGCGAAGTCTGCTGCCGAGTCGCCCTTCACCATGGTCTTGGACCGCGCGGGAATTCCAGGTGCTGCTGCCATCATGGAAGTGGTCATCGTTCTCGCACTGCTCTCTGCTTTTAACGCGCAGATCTACGCTTCCTCCCGCATGATGCACTCGCTGGCTAGCCGCGGTGAAGCCCCCAAGCTCTTCGCCGACACCGACCATCGCGGCGTCCCGACGGCGGCCATCGCGCTGTCTGTCATTCTTTCCGCGGTGATGGTTGTTCTCAACTATGCAGATAACGGGTGGCTGCTGTCCTTCATGCTCAACGCCGCTGGCGCCTCGCTGCTCATCGTGTGGGTCTTCATCGCGGTGAGCCAGTTGCGACTGCGCCCACAGCTCGAGGCCATCCACCCGCTGCCGGTGCGCATGTGGACCTACCCCTACCTCACGTGGTTAGCCCTGGCGCTCTTTGCAGCCATTGCGGTGCTCATGCTTACCGACGCCTCCGCCCGCATCCAACTCTTCTCCGCCGCCGCCATGTTCGCTGTGCTAGCCATCGCCGGCGTCATCAACGCGAAGGCCCGCGGCATCGCCCCGACCTCGCGCCTGCCCCTACCGACAGCTGACGAGCTCGAGGCCCGCTAGCCGCCCCTCGCCATCTCGCCGCCCAACCCCCTCGTTTCCATCGCCGCCCAACCCCCTCGTTTCCATCGCCGCCCCACCTTTCGCGCTCACCGGCCGACCAGCGTTGTACCGTTTGTCCGCTCTTGGTGGCCGCCAAGGGTCAGGCGCAGGAGCTTACCCACTCAATCACTCCCTTCGCGCTCACCATCGATGAGCTGAAGAGCACCAGGCACGTGCTCCGTGAGCGCAAAGGGGAAGGCGGAACCAAACGGGCCGCTTTCCCGCCACGCCTATCACTGACCACCCTTCGCGCTCACCGGCGACCGGGGTGTCGCCTTTTCAAGGCTGCCCGTGGGCGCGAAGGGAGTTTCGGGGCGGGCAAGAGGTGCAAAAATTGCGGACGCGACAGCTTTTTAGCGCAAAATCGACGCCGCAGGGCCAAGTTATCCACAGGCGGGGAATTGACCATCGACGCGTCGTGAAGCACTGCATACCTTGAGCTTCATGAAGGCATGGACGACCGCAGAGCTTCGCGAGCAAGGCTTGAGCAAGGAGGCAATCAGGCGGAAGCTTCGCGCGGGGACGCTCTTTCGCGTGCACCGCGGGATTTATAGCGACGAGTGGTCGCCGCTTGCCGTGGCGCGGGCTCTGGCACACGGGCTCAGTCGAATACATTTCACGGGCAAGACCGCGCAGGAGATTCACCTGGGGAGGAAGCTGACGTTTCCGCTGGAAGCCGAGGGCCCGCGCACGCTTAAGGGCAAAAATTTTCGCGTGACGCATTCACGCCTGTCGGCTACTGCCAAGGTGAACGGCCTGCCTGTTGTTCAGGTGCTGTGGGCAGCCCGTCGTATAGCCGCGGCGTGCGGGCAGCTGCTGGAAGAGTACTACCGCGGCAAAACAGGGCCCGCCCGCCTCGAAGATGACCGGCGAAGGATGCGTCGGGTTCCCCGGCGTTTGAAAGAGACTATCCGCCGCACACCGATTGGGGCCGATAGCGTACCGGAGCGCCAGCTCAGCCGAAGGCTTAGCGCGGACGGGATCTTTCCTGAGCACAACGCGCTCATTGCGGGGTACCGCTTTGACCTGAAGATTGGCAAGCTCATCATCGAGGTCGACGGCTGGGAGTACCACAAAAATGATCGGGCGTTTCAAGCGGACCGCTCGAAGCAGAACGCGGCCGTAGCCCATGGGTATACGGTTTTGCGCTTTACTGCCGACGATATCCGCTACCACCTCAACGACGCCTTCTTGCTTATCAAAGCGACTCTTGAGCTGCTCAAAGGGCGAAATCCCAAGCTCCCTTCTGCGGCGACCCAGCCTTATTGGACTTGGCACTTATGCATGCAAACATTGCCATCGTGACAAGTTTTCTTTACACTTAGTCATGTAAGAGTTACACACCGTAAAGGAGGCCAGATGGCCGAGCATCAGAACATGGTTCGCAAATGGCGACGCTGGCTCGAGATGTCTCAAGCCGACCTTGCTGAACGGGCCGGCGTTTCCCGCCAGACAATCGCCAATATCGAACGCGGCAACTACTCCCCCTCCGTCTACCTAGCGCTAGACATCTGCCGCGAACTAGGAAAAACCATCGAAGAAGTCTTTGGAGATGAACAACATGATTAACGCCCTGGCCAACTACACGCTCCGCGAGATCGACCGCGCCTCTCGCGACGAATTCGAGCGCGAGACTTTCTACAAGGCCAACACCATCAGCGCTACCCCGACCCGCTTCCTCGAGCTCGTCGCCGCAGCCATCCTCGCCTGGGTCCTTCCTGGTCAGATGAGCATGCTGTGCTTCCTCGCCATCGCACCGTCTATCATCGGCAATCTCTTCGGCACGGCGTGGCTGCGCAAGCGCGTCGCCACCCCGCCTGTTGGCCGCATTTGGCCTGCGATGACCGTCTACCTCATCCCGCTCATTGTGATGTTCGTTGGAATTGCCCACAACGCTTACGCACCGGACTCCACCTCCTACTTGCTTGGCGCTGGGGCTGGCGTGACCGCCGCCATCATCTTCACGCCATTCCTTCGCCGCCGCCAGCATCAACGCGACCAGGCCCGCCTCGACTCCGAGCTCGACGACTAGACCGCACTGCCCGGCCAATCCCCATCCATCCCGCCCTTCGCGCTCACCGCGGACGGCGGGTTCCTCTATTTTGCAGGCGCCGGTGAGCGCCAAGGGTAGTTCAAGCCGATACTGCCGGCCCCCGCAAAGAATGCAGCCTTGCCCTGCCCCGCTAAACCGCTGCCGCCGCCCCTTCCCGCTCACTGTAAACGGGAACTAGCGAATCTATTAGATGCCGGTGAGCGCAAAGGGCGGGTTTCCGATTTTCGTCCCTAAGCGCTCACCAGCACGATGGAGCGCTTCCACGCCGTGTCTCCAGTGAGCGCGAAGGAAGCGGTGCGTGCCGACGCCTCCCTTCCCGCTCACCGCCGCGACACAAAGGCCCCGCAGCCTTACGCTGGTGAGCGCGAAGGGTGCGGGGCGAGGCGGGGCGAGGCGGGGCAAAGGGCTGGTATTAAGCCGGTTCGGTCTCGTGAACCAAGATCGGCGTCTTTGGCTTCGAGCGGAACGTCCACAGCTTATTGAAGATGAAGTTAATCGGCATCGCCACCACGATGGAAATGGCGTTGGCCCAGTAATACATCGTGCGGAAACCGGTGGAGTCATCGAAGATATGGGGAGGCAGCTGCAGCGGCGAGGTCGGATTCATCAGCAGGTACTGCACCGCGAGGGTCACCAAGTATGCACCGATGCCCGTAATGAGGAATGGGAAAAAGCCGCGTAGCCAGGACACTTTGTTGACGGACTTGAACGTCCACATGCGGTTGAGCTGGTAGTTCCAGGTGTTAGCCACAAGGAAGGCAATGGTGGAAAAGAGCATGAACCAACGCACGTGGAACTGCGTGCCGAACAGGTTGAACATCGCGTCATGCGGCGTGGCACCAAACCACGCCAAACCGCACTTTGCAGCCACAATCGAAGTCGCAATGTTGACCAACGTGCCCGAACCACCGACCAAACCGAACTTAATGAACTGGCCAAGATTCGAGGCAAAGCGAGCAAAGCTCAGATCCGCCATGGACACGCCCTTCGTACAAAATGCTCAATTATGATGAATAAAACTTCGTTTGAGTTTAGTCCCTCATTCAGCGCAAACTAAAACGCGCGCCGCAAGAGCGCCGAATCTCACAGCTGAAACTCACGCTTCTCACCAGAAAGCGGATCCTTAAAGCTCAAAGCTACGTGAGTAAGCCGCAGGGGCGTGGAAAAATCGTAGAGGGACAACCCGCGATCCACCGGATAAGTATCGTCCCCCACAATCGGATGCCCCAGGTGGTTAAGCACCACGCGAATCTGGTGGGTATGGCCGGTCAGTGGCCAGACATCGGCCACCGCTCCCCGAGCGCGCACCCGAGTCACCGTAGGCGTGCCGATAGGATCCACGCGGACCTGGCGCTCACCCCGCACTCGCCGCATGCCCAGCCGCACCGTGCCGTCGAAGGAGAAGGGCGCGGCCACCCGAGCACGGTAGCGCTTCACCACCGCACGCTCCTGAAAAAGCTGCTGGTACGCAGCGCGCGTGCGCGGATTACGCGAGCACAGCACCAACCCCGACGTCAACCGGTCCAGCCGGTGCAGCGGCACAATAGAGTCCTCCCCGTAGTCCACGCGCAGGCGGGTTTGGAGGGTCTCGCGCACGATGCGCCCGTTCGACGTCGTGGGCAGAAAGTGCGGCTTGTCCGCGACTATCAGGTCCCCGTCCTCAAACACCACGCGGTAATCAAACGGAATAGGCTCTTCGGAAGGCACCGAAGGGTGATACCAGGCCAGCGTTGGGCCGGGAAGCACAGTGCCGGGCTCTAAGCGAGTACCGGGCGAAAACGCGGAATCGCCCGCCTCACCTGCCCAATAGGTAGGAGTGGCGGGCACGATGCCCGTGAGCATCACCTTACGCGGGCTAATCCCCTCCCGCGCTGGTGGGCGAAAGGCCATTTACGCAGCCAAGCGGGCCACGGCTGCGGCGATGCGCTCATCAGTGCCGTTGAGGCCAATGCGCACGAATTGCTCGCCCGCTGGGCCATAGAAGTCACCCGGTGCAACGAGGATGCCGCGCTCGGCCAGCCAGTCGACGGTCGCCCGGCAGTTCTCACCGCGCGTTGCCCACAGGTAGAGCCCAGCCTCGGAGTGCTCGATCCGAAAGCCCGCGCCGGTCAGTGCCCGCATGAGATCCACACGGCGCGCGGCGTAGCGTTGGCGCTGGAGGGCTTCGGAGGGGTCGTCGTCAAGCGCGGCGACCATGGCCGCCTGGATGGGGCCTGGAACGATGAGCCCTGCGTGCTTGCGCAGCTCCAGCAGCTCCGCGATGAGCTGGGCATCGCCCGCGAAGAAACCGGCACGGTAAGAAGCCATGTTCGCGCTCTTGGACAGCGAATGCATCGCAATGAGCCCGGTGTTGTCGCCATCGGTCACGCGCGGATCCAGGATGGACACCGGCGGGTTCTCATCATCCCAGCCCAGGCCCATGTAGCACTCGTCCGAGGCCACGATGGCGTTGTTCGCGCGCGCCCAGGCAACGATCTCACGCAGCTTCTCGACGCCCAACACCCGGCCCGTCGGATTCGACGGCGAGTTGATGAACACGAGCGACGCATCCTGGAAATCCTCATCGGCGCGCAGAGGCTTGGCACCGGCCAGAAGTGCACCGACTTCATAGGTGGGATAAGCCACCGTCGGGAAAGCCACGGTCTCGCCGCGCATGCCCAGCAAGGTAGGCAGCCAGGCGATAGCTTCCTTAGTGCCGATGACCGGCAGCACCGCGTCCACGTTCATGTTGTAGCGGCGCTGCAGCGCCTTCGCAATGGCCTCGCGCAGCTCCGGGGTGCCCTGTGTCTGCGGGTAGCCGGGGGCCTCGGCCGCTGCGGACAGCGCTAACTGCACGCCTGGGGCCACCGGATCGACGGGATTGCCCACCGATAGGTCAACGATCCCGTCCGGGTGCGCCTGTGCTTTCTTCTTGGCGTCAGCAAGCGAGTTCCACGGAAAATCCGGGAGCGTGTCTCCCAGCGGCGTGCGGCTCATCTATTACTCCTGGTTCTGAGGCGGGAGTGCAGCGATCATCGGGACATCAAAGTCCTGCGGGCCGAGCGCAGCTGCGCCGCCCGGGGAGCCGAGATCATCAAAGAAGGCGGCGTTAGCATCGTTGTAGTCCAGCCACTCATCCGGGACATCATCCTCGTAGAAGATGGCCTCCACCGGGCAAGCCGGCTCACAGGCGCCGCAGTCCACGCACTCGTCCGGGTGGATGTAGAGCATGCGCTTGCCCTCGTAGATGCAGTCGACCGGGCACTCTTCAACGCAGCCGCGGTCCATCACGTCGACGCAAGGCTGCGCGATGGTGTAAGTCATAAGGTGTTTAAACTCCTGTGTGTCACGGGTTTTCTACGACTAACAGTATGCTACTCCGAGGCGAAAAATGGCCAAACGCTACCCGCGATTCCCGCGGCGAACAGCAGCAGGCTGAGAATATTATTGGCTAGCAAGCTACCGTCCCCGATGGCGGCACCCAGCATGAACGCGAGGAAACCCGCCACCCAAGCTAAACCGGGCAAGCCCGCGATGTAGGGATTCTCACTCCACAGCCGCGCTGTGCGGGTCAGCACCCCGTTGAACCAGAAGGCGATGAGGATGGTGATCGGAAAGGCCACGCTGGCCCCGTCGAACCATGGCACGCGGGCGGTGAGATAGACCACCTCTAAGGTCAGCGAGCAGAGTGCGCCTAAGACGAGCCACACTAGGCCCCCTACTTGCTCGCCGCGGGAGAAGTCGGTGCGGATTGCGCGCTCGCTCATTTCTCCCCCAGCAATGAATCCTGCAGCTCACCTTGGCCCAGCTGGTAGAACTCGTGGCGCAGCAGCGGCATGGTGAGCAGGTTGGACAAGGCATAGGCAGCGGGAACCTCCGCGGGATCCTTCAAGCCCGCCTGGGCGGCGTGAGGGTTGACGGTGGTGAGGGAGCCGTCGGCAAGCCAGATCTGCGTGGCGTGGGCCAGCATCGCTGCGCGCTTGGCGCTGAGAGCCGCGTCAGTGAGCTCGTATGCCACATCGCAGCCAGCATTGGTGAAGTTATCCAGGTACTCCTTATCGGGCAGGCTCCAGCCCTCCGGAGGGGTAACAGCATCGAGGCCGCGGTAGTGCGCGGCGCGCTCAAAGACGGCCCACCAGATGCGCTGCTCAGGCGCGGCAGCCGCGTGCACGGCCTTGTGCACAGCGATATGGTCGGGGTGCCCGTAACCGCCGTCCGGGCCATAGGTCAGCACTGCATGTGGACGCAGCGCGACAAGGTGGCCCCGCATCAGGTCGGCGGCCTCTTCCACGCGGTTGACCAGGGCCCGCGGATTCTCGTGAGCGGGCGAGCCTTCCATGCCGGAATCGCGGAAGTGCCCGAAACCACCCAGCTGAATACCGTCGACGCCTAAAGCGTCGAGCGCGTGCTTAAGCTCCCAGGCGCGGAACCCTCCCAGCTGGTCGGTCTCCGCGAGGCCCTGGTAGGGCTCGCCGATGATCTCGCCTTCCTCACCCAGCGTCGCGGTAATCACGGTGACCTGCGCGCCGCGCGCGGACAGGTCCACCAACGTTCCGCCGGTAAAAAGCACCTCGTCATCTGGGTGGGCATGAACGGCCACGACACGGTAGCCGGTGAGCTCCTTAGTCATCATCTTTCCTCCACTGCGGTGCGCTGATGAGGCCGGAGTCCCAGTCCTCAATGCTTTGTCCGGGGCCAACAATACCCTTGCCCAAAGCATGGATACGCACCTCGTTGAGCAGCGGGACGAAGAGCGCTTCCTCCCTGTTGAGATGCTCTACGCGCTCCTGCGCGGTCGCGGAATCCACGTCGCCAGAGAGAATACCCAGGGCAGTGTCGGCGGAGTTTTCCGGGCAGTACCCGGACAACGTTGCCGCCGGGCGCGTGGGTGTCGCGCACACGAAATAGCTGGCCAGGCTGAGTGCGTCCTCGCCGTTCTCATCCCACGCCACCACAGCATCCACCTTGCCCGTTGGGAGCAGGTCGGAGGTAATCGTGGTCAAGCGTTCGGTGACGACCTCCGCGTCGATGGCTTTGGCTTGGAGCACGTCCACGATGGTGGTGGCCGCCGCCAAGGCGGTGGGGTACTGGGGATCCACGGCAATCCGCACCGGCTTGCGGCCCGCACGCTCGCGCAATGGGGCGAGCTCCGCGTGGCTATCGAAGGGATTGTTCCCAGACTTGAGCTCCGAGGCGCGGCCGGTGGCGAGGCGGGCTAGTTGGTCGGTGTCGAGAAGCGAGGCTAACGCACGGCGTTGCGCCTGTTCATCGAGCGCTCCCTCGACGGCCGACATGTTCAGCCGCAGCTGGCGTTGCCGGGTCACCACACCGGTATTGACGTTGCTGAGCAGGCTCAAATTCTCCAGGGTGGTCTGCTGCGGGGTGATATCAGCAAAACCGATCTGGTGCGAGCGCAACATGTTCACCGCCTGCGCGGTATCGCGCACAGCGCGCAGCTGAATGACGTCGATATTCGCGGGATCTTCTCCCCAGAACCGGTCGTTGCGGTTGAGGGTAATGATTCCCCGGCCGCGATCCATTCCGGCGACGAGGTAGCGCCCGGCCGAGGCGGGGATCCCGTCAGCCAGGGCCGAGGCGAAATCGCGGTCTTCCAGGAGGTGGGAGGGCACGAGGTTGGCAAAGAGCTTCTGCCAATCCTCCACGCGATGGGCAAAGTCAACGGTGACCACGCGCCCATTCCCGGAGGTCCGCACGGCTGTAATTGCCCGGTAGCCAGCCACGTCCTTCGCGCCCGGCGTGCGCGTTATCTGGGACCACAGGTAGTTAAAATCGGAGCCGCTGATCGGCGTGCCATCCGACCATTGCGCCGGCCCGGCGATGGTATAGCGCACCCGCATGGCAATGCTGCCGGGGGCTTCGATCTCCTCTGCAGATTCCAGGACATCCGTATCCATCTCAGAGCCGTGGAAAGCTGAAGGAAGGACCAGCTCCGCAATCTGGTTGACCAGCTCGGAGTTGTTCGCCACTAGGTGTGGGTTGAGCCCACCGCGCAGCGGGTCCACCCCAATCGCCACGGTGCTGCGCTCCGGCAGAAGGTCCTCTTCGGGTGCTGCCTCAGGTGGCGGGGCCGTGGTGGTTGAGTTCGTTGGCGTGGTACTGCGATCGTTCTCATCTACCACCGGCGGCGGACCGGGGTTGGCCTGGCAGGCGGTAAGCAGAGCGGCTGCGAGGATAACGCCAAGCCGAGGCAGGAAACGGTCCACTCCACACAACCTTTACATTCCGAAAACTTTCCCTACCACTGTAGTTGCCCGGGGCGGCGCTGAGCGAACTACTTGTTGAGCTGCTTGGCGCGGGCGGCCGCACGCTTGCGGTCGGTGGCGGACAGCTCGACCTTGCGCACGCGCAGAACGTTCGGGCCGACCTCGACGCACTCGTCGGTGCCACAGAACTCCAGCGCCTCTTCCAGGGACAGGGTCCGGGCCTTGGCGAGGGTGACGGTGGCATCCGCGGTGGCGGAGCGCATGTTGGTCAGCTTCTTTTCCTTGGTGATGTTGATATCCATATCCTCATCACGGTTATTGGCGCCGACAACCATGCCCTCGTAGGCCTCCATGCCCGGCTCCACGAAGAAGTCACCGCGGTCCGCCAGCTGCTGGAGGGCGTAGGCGGTGATCTGTCCGGAACGGTCGGCCACCAGCGAGCCGGTCGGACGGGCCTTGATGTCGCCGGCCCAGACGTCGAGGCCATCGGAGATGGAGTTGGCGATGCCAGCGCCGCGGGTCTCCGTCATGAACTGGGTGCGGAAACCGATGAGACCGCGGGCGGGAACGCGGAAGACCATGCGGACCCAGTCGCCCTCGCGCACGTCCATGGACTGCATCTGCCCCTTGCGGGTGGCCAGCAGCTGGGTAATAGCGCCCTGGTGCTCGGAGGGGGAATCGATGGTGAGCATCTCATAGGGCTCCATCGTCTTTCCGTCGATGACCTGGGTGACTACCTGCGGCTTACCGACGGTCAACTCGAAGCCCTCGCGGCGCATGTTCTCGATGAGTACGGAAAGCGCCATCTCGCCGCGGCCCTGGACTTCCCAAGCGTCGGGACGCTCGGTCGGCAGCACCTTGATGGAGACGTTACCGATGAGCTCCTGGTCCAGGCGGGCCTTGACCAAGCGGGCGGTGAGCTTATCGCCGCCGCCCTGGCCTGCCATCGGGGAGGTGTTCACGCCAATGGTCATGGAGATGGCCGGCTCGTCGACCTTGATGCGCGGCAGCGGCTGCGGGTTCTCCACGTCCGCGATGGTGTCACCGATCATGATGTCGGAGATACCGGAGATCGCCACGATGTCACCGGCGATGGCCTCGGTATCCGGCTGGCGCTGGAAACCGACGGTGCGCAGGAGCTCCGCCACCTTGACGGTCTTGGTGTGCATCTCCCCTTCCTCGTCGTAGTGCATCCAGGCCACCTGCTGGCCCTTCTTGAGGGTGCCCGAGTAGATACGAAGCAGGGCGATACGACCAAGGAAGTCATCGGAGTCCAGGTTGGTCACGTGTGCCTGCAGAGGGGCGTCGACCTTGGCGGAGGGCTCGGGGAGGACGTCATAAATAACGTCGAAAAGCGCCTGCAGATCATCGGCGTTCGGAACGTTGCCATTGCCTGGGTTCTCAGTGGAAGCCTTGCCCTCGCGGCCGGAGGTGTAGAGGACCGGCAGGCCCAGCAGCTCCTCGGCGGCAGCGGCTGCTTCCTCGTCCTCGAGGCCAGCGGCGATTTCCAGCAGCAGGTCCTGGGCCTCGGTGACGACCTCGTCGATGCGGGCGTCCGGGCGGTCGGTCTTATTCACGCAAATGATGACCGGCAGCTTCGCCTCCAGCGCCTTGGTGAGCACGAAGCGGGTCTGCGGGAGGGGACCTTCGGAGGCGTCGACAAGCAAGACGACGCCGTCCACCATGGAGATGCCGCGCTCGACCTCGCCGCCGAAGTCGGCGTGGCCTGGGGTATCGATGACGTTGATGATGAGATCCCCGCCGTCCTTGCCCAGGCCCTTGCGGTGGATGGCGGTGTTCTTCGCCAGAATGGTGATGCCGCGCTCGCGCTCCTGATCGTTGGAGTCCATGACGCGATCCGAGTGTTCGCCATGGTCGCCGAAAGCGCCGGACTGCTCCAGCATGCCGTTGACAAGGGTGGTTTTACCGTGGTCAACGTGCGCGACGATGGCTACGTTACGGAATTCAGTATTACTCACGTGTGGGGTGCTCCTTCAAAGCATGGTGCGTTAGCGATGTGAACGGCCCTTAAATATACTCTCTAGCCCTTTGATGTGCAGCATCGCGCGCATCATCCCGCAGAGCGCTGCGGGATGTAACAGATTGGTATCAAGCACCGACATACCGCACAGTAGGGCTCTAAAAAGAGTTGACTACGCCGAAAAAGTGAATATTGTGACAGCAGATACTATTGTGACTGATGTGATCACTGTGTAGTTTCTGTGACGTCACTTCCCCCACCCACACACAAGGATTCTCCATGGCCTTTTCTGAACAGCACTCCACCGGTTCCGCCCGTCGCGGCGTAGCCGGACTCACTGCTGCCCTGATGATGGGCCTGCTCAGCATCACGCCCGCGCATGCCGGCGCCCCTGATCTCTCCTCGCTGGTGAACGTCTCCCAGAGCAGCAACCCGCTGGACAGCCTCGGCCGTCCCACCCCGGAGACGCAGGAGCGCGTTCGTGCTTTCGCGGCACAGCCATGGATCCCGCAGGAGGCCCGCAGCGCCATCCTCACCGCACTCAACTTCACCGCTGGTGAAGGCGGCGAGGGCGGCGTCGCGATGCCGGAGGGAAATAACCCTGGCTTCCGCCAGTTCTACTGGCCCACGGTCTCCGCGCAGTGCATCGGCGGGCAGGGCGATTCGGTGGGTTCCGCCATCGCCGTACCTGGCCCGACCGATATGCCGGCCCCAGGCGCCGGTGAAGGCGAAGCCGTCTTCCTCTTCACCGCCCTGGGTACCCCGACCGCCGCTGAAGAACAGGGCGCCATGCGCGTCCAGTGGTTCAACCTGGACACCTTCCAGTTCGGCACCACTCCCCTCTTCAACAACGGCATCAACACCGACGGGCCAACCACGGTCTCGGGCCGCGCAACGACCGGCAAGGGCACCATCGTGGCGGTCCTCTCCGGTGCGGTCAACACTGCTGAATCCTCGTGTTCCTTCCCACCTACCGCGGCTTTCCTCGAGGTGAACTAATGAGCACAGATCTGCACCCAGTCAAGCAAGAGACTTTCAATACGGCCGACAACATCAATGTCGACCCGAAAGGTTTCCAGCGCGAGGTAGACACCTACCGGGTCACCGATTTTGGCCTGTACATGGCCCGCGGCGCCAACCACCCGCGCTTCGGCTACCTCGAGTCTTGGCTGCTGCCAGAGCTCGGCCTGCGCGCCAATATCTTCCACTTCCGTGAAGGTGTGGACGTGCACCAAGACTTCTACATCGACGTTGCCGATATCGACATTGACGGGGACGTGTGGACCACCCGCGATCTCTACGTCGACTTGGTCTCCACCTCCGGCGAGCCGGTTGACGTGCTCGACATCGACGAGCTAGCCGCCGCCACCTCCAACGGCCTTATCAGCGCGGAGGAAGCCGAGCGCGCCATGGAGCGCACGCTGGCCGCCGTCGAGGGCATCACGCGCTACGGCGATGACGCCATGAATTGGTTGCGCACGCTGGGAATGGACCTTACTTGGGCAGAAAATGTGGAGCTCGTTCCTGCCGAGTAACCTAGGGTGAGTACTTCTCCCCTACCTTAAAGGATGTGAGTCATGGCCGGTGGCCTCTTTGCCCTGCTTGACGACGTCGCCCTGATCGCCCGCTCCGCTGCCTCCAGCGTCGACGACGTGGCAGCGTTGGCCGGCAAAACCTCGGCGAAAGCAGCGGGAGTCGTCGTCGATGACGCCGCTGTCACGCCTCAATATGTCCAGGGCGTCAAGCCGCAGCGTGAGCTGCCCATGATTTGGCGCATCACCAAGGGCTCGCTCATCAACAAGCTGGTCATCATCCTTCCCATCGCGCTCATCCTGTCCTGGATCGCGCCGTGGGCGCTCACCCCTATCCTCATGTGCGGAGGTACGTACCTGTGCTTCGAGGGGGCGGAGAAGATCTTCCATGCTGTCCTTCACCGCGGTGAGAAGGACGAAAAGACCGTGGAAGAAAAGGGCCCCGATGCCGAGGACTCCCTGGTGAAATCCGCTATCACCACCGACCTCATCCTGTCGGCCGAAATCATGGTGATCTCCCTCAACGAGGTCATTGATCAGCCCTTCTGGCTGCGCCTCGGTGCCCTGGTCACCGTCGGCGTGCTTCTCACTTTGGGTGTCTATGGCGCCGTCGGGCTGCTAGTCAAGATGGATGACATCGGCGTCGCCCTGCTCAAGCGTCACGATGGTGACTCTGCCCTGGGTACCGCATTGGTCAAGGGAATGCCCATCGTGCTCAAGATCATCGGCATTATCGGCACCGCCGCCATGCTGTGGGTCGGCGGCCACATCGTGGTCAAGGGTCTGAGCGAGTTCGGCGCCGAGCAACCCTATGGCTTCATCCACCACGTCACCGAAAGCATCGGCAACGGCGCACTCGCCTGGACGGCAGATACTGCCTTGTCCATGCTGTGTGGTTTTATTCTGGGCGCAGTCATCGTCTCCATTGTCATGGCGGTCAAGGCCACCGCGGAGCGCGTGAAATAACCTCTAAATAAACAGCGCGAGTGAAACCGCCATCACCGCCATACCGGCTATCAGCCCGTAGATGGCGCAGTGGTGTTCGCCGGTCTCCTCTGCCGTGGGCAGAAGCTCATCCAAGGAGATGAACACCATGATGCCGGCGATGACGGCAAAGCTGATGCCGAACGTCATCGGGCCGATAAATGGCATCAGCAGCGCGAAGCCAATGAGAGCGCCGAGGGCTCGGCCAAGCCAGATAGCGTGGCCCACCAGAAGGCCCTCTTCCGCGAGCCCGTCGCGCTGCGCAGGGGCACTGCGACCGCAATGCCCTCGGGGATGTTGTGGATGGCGATAGCCACGGCGACGGGGATGGCGATCTCCGGGGCTTCGAGGCCTGAGAGAAACGTGGCAAGCCTTCCGGGAAGTTGTGGATAGCCAGCGCGAAGGCGGTGAACATGCCGGTCTTCATCAGCCGTTTGCGCCGCGCGTCCTCCTCGGTGGTGGCCGGCTCGTGCGGGTTAATCTCCTCGGGCACAAGGCGGTCAATGATGGCAATGATCGCAATACCCGCGAAGAATGCCGCCATCATCGTCCAGGTGGCGCGCGCTTCGTCCCCGAGGGTGCTTTCTAGCTTCTTCAGGGCCTCCGGCAGGATTTCCATGAAGGAGACGTAGAGCATCACACCTGCGGACAGGCCCAGGGCAGCGGCCATGAACTTCGGGCCAGGTTCTCTCTTGCCTACGGCGAGGGCGCCTCCGATGGACGTCGACAAGCCCGACAGCAGCACAAGGCTGAAAGCGAACGCGATGGTGGCTAAGTCCATAGTGGGAAACTATAGCGTGTCTAACCCGGCCTCTGCGTAAGCTTGGAAGGAGTCCATCGTATCCCATCTGACTCTTGAGGTGACTGTCGCAACCATGGTGCTGTATCCGCTGGCTCCGTCTTATTTTGGTGTCGAGCACGTCGCGATTCTTGAGCACGTCAACTTTTCCACCGCACTGAGCATCCCGGGGTTGGCGCAGCAGCCTGCGCTCGTCGACGTGTCCTTGCTCCCCGACCCCACCACGGGAGGCTGGCGTGTGCGCTCGGATTTCGGTTTTCTGGGCGCGCTCGATGGCGAGGAGTCCTCCGGGTATCAGGCGCTCAATCGTCTGCGCACTGCGGCGATGACTCCAACGACGCAAGCCACCGTCGAGATTGTTGATGGCGAGGTGGAGGTCGCCGTTGCCCTGGGACTCGACCCGTGGATGATTCCCGCAAACAATCAGCCGGCGGGTACTGCCCTGCTCAGCGGTGGGGACGGCGTCCTCGTTCGTGTCGCGGAAGGTGAGCTCACCGCGCACCAGGTGCGCGAGATGGGAACCGAGCAGCTTATCGTGACGCTTGCGCTTCTCGACGACACCATCCTCGCCACCCACGACAACCTCGTCCTCGGACCGTGCGCGGAGCTCTCCGATTCCCCGGCGCTGGCCGCCGCATTCGCGGCCGCCACCCAGTCCGGTGCTTCCCTGGCCGCCCGCGCCTATGCCGCCGGGGGCCGCATCGCAGTGGACCTTCCCCTCGCCCCCGCAGACCCCACTGACCCTGCCGAGCTCTTCGCCCCCGCGGTCCCACCGCTGCCGCTCGACCCGGACAAGCCCGCCATCCCGCCAGCGCTCGACCCCGACGCCGACTGGGAGTTCACCACACCTGCGGATCCCCTCGCTTCGCCGCTGCCTCGTGGCTCCCGCGCCTTCACGTCCCCCAAAGGCACCTTTTAACTGGCACCTTATGCACTTACGCTAATTCATTGGCCTGGGGTTTCTCCGAAATCCGGCCGCAAATGGTGCCTTTACTTTGGTTCCTTTGCCCCCGGCCCAAATGCGAAGCGCTTACCGTCGACTAGGCGGGTCGCGCCGGTGGCATCGAGGTGCTCCAACAACGGGATGGCAACCCGGCGCGTCGTTCCCAGGGCTTGGCGCGCCTCCGAGAGGGTGAAAGGCTGTTCCAACGTAGAGACAACTTCGAGTGCCTCGCGAGGAGCGGAAGGCAAAAGCACAACGCCTTTGTCTAACCGGAGCACACGCCCGGCGCGCTCGGCAGCGGCGAGCTCTTTGGGGCCCAGTCCCAGTTCCTTGAGTTCTTCTGCCTCCGGGGCAGCGAAAGGCTCGGCATGCAGGCGTTGCTCGAGCTCAGCTACTCCCCTCTCCGCGGGGCCCAGGTCGACGGACTGACCGGGCACGCGCAGCACGCCATCGACCGATTCGAGCTTGGCTGCCGCTACTGCCAGGCCCAGCAGGGCCGGCTCCGACAGGTTCAGCGCGTCCATGGCCGCTGCTTTCGTCAGTCCTGGGGATAGCGGGTTGGCTGCCCTGTGTTCGTCGACCGCACGCAGAAGTGCGTCCTTCCACGCGGTCACCTGTCGTGCGGCAATCCACCACTGAGCGAACTCGATGACTCCGGCAGGCTTTTCCTCCACCGAGAAGCCATCGCGCACGAGCTCTTCGTGTGCAGCGTAGCCGCAGCGCTTGAGCCACTCGGACGGGTTGGTCGGCTCTAGAACTTCTAGCTCAGCTGCGCGCTTCTTCGCATCACCACGCCTGCTCAGCTCAGCCGGGTGCACGTCCACGACTTCGAAGCCCGCCGCTACGTGCCGCCCGCCGGGGCTGCGCACCACGAACCGATCGAGCAACGTGAGAGGTAGCGGGCTTTCCAGTGTCAACCGCGCGAACTCACCGCCTAAAGGCCGCAAACGCGCGCCCACCCCCACCGTGCCAATGTGCACCACGAGGTTCTGGGGAAGCTCAGCCATCTCAGTACCAAAGGTTCGGCGAATATCCACGGTATCGAGCACCCGCCAACGCCCTGGGCTCAGCAGTGCATCCCCACGATGAACCTGGTCGGCGGCCACCCCGCGGAGGTTAAGCGCCACGCGTGTCACCGGGCCAGCGCTGTCCACCGACGTGTTTTCACTGTGCACTCCGCGCACCGTCACGAGTTGCCCGCCAAGCTGCAGCTCATCCCCCACCGAGACAGTCCCCGCCGCCAGCGTTCCCGTCACCACGGTGCCAGCACCCTTCACGCTGAAGGCACGATCGACCCACAACCGCACGCGTGCTTGGCAATCCGGCGCGGGCATAGCGGCGAGCACCTGGTCTAACTCGGCGCGAAGCTTTTCGACGCCCTCGCCGGTCTTTGCGGAGACTTCGACTACGGGAGCGTCGGCAAGCGCTGTTCCCGCCAGCTCTGCCTTGACCTGCGCGGTGACCTCAGCGCGGCGGGCAGCGTCTGCCCTATCCGCACGGGTCAGCGCCACCACGCCGTGTTCGATTCCCAGAGCGCGCAATGCATCGCGGTGGTCAGCGGACTGCGCTTGCCAGCCTTCATCGGCCGCCACGACGAAGAGCACCACCGGCGCGGGCCCCACCCCGGCCAGCATGTTGCCCAGGAACTTCTCGTGTCCCGGCACATCGACAAAAGCCACGTCGGCGCCGGAGTCGAGCTTCGTCCACACGAACCCCAAGTCGATGGTCAAACCGCGCCGCTTCTCTTCCTCCCAGCGGTCCGGTTCCATTCCCGTCAGGGCTTTGACCAGGCTCGACTTGCCGTGGTCGACATGGCCGGCGGTCGCCACAACGTACACCTACATCACCGCCTGAATCGCAGCAATAAGCTCCGCATCCTGCGCCTCCGGCACGCAGCGCACATCCACCAGGCAGCGTCCCTGATTCACGCGCGCCACCACGGGAGGCTCGCCCAACCGCAACGGCCGTGCCAGCTCTTCTGGTAGTGCCACGGCCCACCCCGGAAGCGGCACCTCGGGAGCCCCGCCACCACCGACCCGTCCGGCGTGTTCGACGACCTCACCTCCCACCGCCGCGGCGACCTTCTCGGTACGCTCGCGATGACGTTTAGCGTCAGTGTGCAGCGCATCCTGCACGGCGTTGGAGGGAGTGGCAAGGGAGGCCTCGAGCGCGTTAAGCCGCAGCTTGTCGATGCGCACCGCCCTCGCCAGCGGATGTTTCTTACACGCGGCGATCGCTTCCTTCTTTCCCACAAGCACGCCGGCTTGCGGTCCGCCGAGGAGCTTATCCCCCGAGAAGAGCACTACGTCCGCGCCATCCCGAAGAGCCTCGCTGGCGGAGGGTTCCTGAGGCAGCACCTCATCGGGCGCGAGCAACCCTGAGCCGATATCCACGATGAGCGGCAGCTCTGTAAGTCTGCGCAGGGCTGCAACCGACACAGAAGACGTAAACCCACTGATCAAGAAGTTCGAAGGATGCACCTTGAGAATCGCCCCGGTGTTCTCCCCGAGCGCCCGCTCGTAGTCCGCCACGTGGGTGCGGTTCGTCGCGCCCACCTCCCGCAGCCGTGTGGCCGTGGACTCGATGAGCTCCGGCAGACGGAAGCCCGCACCAATCTCAATAAGTTCGCCGCGGGAAATGATGACCTCCTTGCCCGGGGCCAAGGCAGCGGTCGCCAGCAACAGCGCGGAGGCCCCGTTGTTAACCACCAGCGCATCCTCCGCGCCGGGGCAGGCAGCCAAGACAGCGTCGACTGCCGCGCGCCCTCTATCCCGTGAGCGCAGGCCGCTGTCTAAATCCATCTCAACGTCCGTATAGCCAGCTGCTGCCACGAGCGCATCCACCGCTGCCGGCGGCAAAGGGGCGCGGCCCAGGTTCGTGTGGATGATCACGCCCGTGGCGTTAATGACGCGGCGCAAGGAATAGGGCTGTGCTACTTCCAGCCTGTCGGCCAGCTCCTCTTGAATGCGGGTGGGGTCGAGGGAGCCGGAGCGGGCGTCGGCAAGCACGGCATCGATGGTCGCCCGGACCGAGTGCGGGGCCAAGCGCTGGTGGGCGTCCTGCACCGCTGGGTACTGGAGGATTTCATCCATCTTCGGGATGAAGCGGCGGGGGTCAGTCATCAAAGTTCCTCCTAGCTGCGCTAATGGCGGAGACGGACAGGAATCGAACCTGCCAGACCGAGATACTCGGCCTCACCGGTTTTGAAGACCGGGGCGCCCACCAGGACACGTACGCCTCCGTCTGCTCACCATACACGCGGCTAGAATGGCCCCCATGTCTGACATCACACTTACCTCCTTTGCCGCCGGTGGCGGCTGCGCCTGCAAGATTCCTCCGGGAGAGCTCGAATCGGCCGTCGCGGGCCTCGTGGGCACCGCGGACCCCAACGTGCTGGTCGGGCTTGACGACGGCGACGATGCCGCCGCCGTGCGCATCCCAAACGGCCTCGCGGTCATCTCCACCGCGGACTTCTTCACCCCGATGCTCAACGACCCCTATGACTGGGGCCGGGTGGCGGCAG
This sequence comes from Corynebacterium sp. HMSC072A04, assembly GCF_001809235.1. Taxonomy (NCBI): domain Bacteria; kingdom Bacillati; phylum Actinomycetota; class Actinomycetes; order Mycobacteriales; family Corynebacteriaceae; genus Corynebacterium; species Corynebacterium sp. HMSC072A04. Next base: position 27,431 of record NZ_KV796812.1, read on the forward strand.
CCAATGCGCTTTCCGACGTCTACGCCATGGGCGGCACTCCCATCACCGCCATCAACCTCGTGGGCTGGCCGCGCGAGAAGCTCGGTCTTGATGTATTGCGCGAGGTCCTGCGCGGTGGCATGGATGTGGCCAGCGAGGCAGGGATCTCCATTACTGGTGGACACTCCATCACTGCCCCGGAGCCCACGTATGGTTTGGCTGCCACGGGCATCGTCCACCCCGACAAGATTATGCGCAACGACGCCGCCGAGGCGGGCCTGCCCATCACGCTGACCAAACCAATCGGTGTGGGCATCCTCAATAACAAGCACAAGGCCACCGGTGAAGTCTCCCAGGCCGCGGTGGATTCCATGACCACGCTCAACCGCGACGCTGCCGCGGCCGCCGTAGCCGCGGGCGTGCGCGCGGCCACGGACGTCACCGGCTTCGGGCTTCTGGGCCACCTCTACAAGATGTGCCGCGCCTCCGGTATTGGTGCGGAGCTGGATTTTTCCGCTGTTCCTGCGGTGGACGGCGCCATGGAGGCCCTGGCGGAGGGCTTCATCCCGGGCGGCTCGCGCCGCAACCTGGATTGGGTCCGCCCCCACCTCGACTCAGACTTGAGCGAAGAGGACTTGATCTTCCTCGCCGATGCCCAAACCTCGGGTGGCCTGCTGGTCATCGGCGAGGTTCCTGGCTATCCGGTCATCGGCCGCACCGTGCCGGGCGAGGCGCGCATTACTATCCGCTAGTCACCGTCGAGTGCGTGAGGCCTTCTGCCTGGCGGCGGGCCTCAGCACGGCGCTTCTGCGGGCCGATGCTTGTCGACGGATCTTTCACCGCCTCCAACCCCGCATTGAGCACGCCGAAACGAGTGCAGGCAGAACCCGCCAGAAGCGCCAGGCCGGAGACCACCGACACCGCGCGCGACTTTGTGACCGACGCGATTGCGGTTCCCACCCCGCCCGCGGCGATGAGCGCCTCGGAGGCTCTCATGAGTTTCCCGGGCGTGCCTTCGTGCAGCGGGCGAAGAGGCTCAGGCTCCATGTTCGCTTCCATGACACGGGTCGCGGCCAGATCGGCCGCTGCGGCAGTAATACCGAGCGCTCGTGCCGCACCCGCGTTCTCCACCGGGGTAAAGACCATGGCAGCACCCGACGCCGCCGCCGAAGCCGAGGATACGAACACATAGGGCAGGTGCTTCTTCGCGTCATTCCACGTCGGGTTTGATGTGTTGGCCAACAGCACCGCGGTGTAACCCGCCAGCGGTCCGCCAAGCACGCCGGCGACAGCGCCTGCTGGGCCCGCGGCCTTATTGAGGAGGCGGCGAAGCGGCTTCGGCAGCGTACCACCGACCAGCTCGTCCGCTTCCACGACCGCGGGCAGGGCCGCGGCGGAAGCGAAGCTGCCCAGGATCCACGAGCCGATGGACATCGGCGAGGTCACCTTGAAGACGCGGAACATGTTGAGCAGGCGCTCTGGGCGGCCGAGGTCGAGCACCAAAAAGACCGAACCTACCGATGCCGCGGAGAAAGCCGTCATCCGCGTCGAGCGCTTCAGCGGTGCGTTCCCAGTGGCCTGGGCACCGGCGGCCAACATCGCAGAACCGCCGGCCACGCCGCCGAGGAAGAGATAGCCGCCGATGGGCCACTCCCACGGCGGGGCCTTGACTACGGGCTTGCCGTAATACGAGGAGAACTCGAAGTCCTCGGCCATGCGCTCTTCTTTGGAACCATCCTGTGCGCCGGCTCCGACTCGTCCACGCCGGCGCTTCTTGCCGCCGCCACGCCTGCGCCTAGGCTCCTGCGGCGGGCGGTACTCATCAAACTCGCTCACTTGCGGCCTCCCAACATGAATGCCCCGGCCACAGCCAGCGCCATTCCTCCGATAGCTTTCGCTGCGGTCTTGTACATCTGCGGCAAATCCGCCGTGGGCACGCGCGGATCCGGCGGCAGCCCGTAGACCTCTGGGGAATCGAGCAACAGGAAGATGGACCCGGTTCCGCCGACCCCATCCTGGGAATTAGCGCCATAGAGACGAGCCTCCGTCAGGCCCTGCTCGTGGAGGACGCGGACGCGCTCCTTCGCGGCAGCGAGCATCTCCTCGTAAGGGCCAAACTGGATGGAATCCGTCGGACACGTCTTGGCGCACGCGGGCTGCTCGCCGATCTTGAGGCGGTCATAACACATGGTGCACTTCTGAGCCACGCCCAAATTCTTGATCGGCATCGCCTGCCCCGGAATATGGTCAGGCCCTTGGGGTTTCAGCTGCTTCAGCTTTGCCAGCACGTTCACACCCGCGTGGTCAGGGACCTCATAATCCACGGTGGCGGTCTTGTCCGCCTTCAGCGTCACGCCGCCGTCATCGCGGCGCTCAATGACGCCGAAGGGGCAACCGGCCACGCACGTACCACAGCCATTGCACACGTCGTCCTGCACCACGACGGTGCCGAACTCGGAGCGAAAGAGCGCGCCCGTCGGGCACACGTCCAAGCATCCAGCATTGGTGCAGTGCTTGCACACGTCGGAGGACATGAGCCAGCGAAAATCATCGGTATCTGGGGTGACGCTCGGTGCGGACACCGTGGGCAGGCCCAGCGAGACAAGTTTGCGCCCGTCCTCGCGTGCCTGCTCAATACGCTCGTTGTTTTGCTCGATGAAAGCCACGTGGCGCCACGTATTCGCGCCCAGCCCGCCAGTGTTGTCATAGGAGTTTCCGGTAACCGCGTAGCCTTCCACTGGGTTGCGGTTCCATTCCTTGCACGCCACCTCGCAGGCTTTGCAGCCAATGCACACCGAGGTATCGGTAAAGAACGCCATTCGCTGATAGGACTCATAGCCGTGCCGGTCAGCCTTCTCGGTCAAAATATTAGCCACGCGTCCTCCTTAGCTTTCTTTACCTTCATAGTCTGCCTCGTTGCCCGCCGTTGAATCATCACCAGTGTTCTCTGCGGAGGCGGTGCTCTCAGTGGTGAAGGCGTCTGAAACATCCAGGATCCTGTTTCCGGATTCCACGGTGAGGTGCGCCCGCTCCTGGTACTCACGCAAGAGCTTGACGCGGGCCTCGCCCCGCGGGCGGCGGCCCGGCTGAATATCGCACGCACCCACCTTGGAGTTCTGGATGAACACGTTCGGCTCCAAGGTCAGACCCAACAGGTCGTTGGCGCCATCGCCGGCCACCTCGGTGGTCTCCGATTCTCCGTAGTGATACGGCAGGCCGATCTGGTGGAAGTCCTCACCATTGATGGTGAGCATCTCCATGCGGTCCGTCACCAAAACCTGAGCCTCGATGACGCCGCGCGGGGACACGATGGTGGCCCACTCGCCGTTGACCAATCCACGCTTGGCGGCCAGTTCCTTGTCCACCTCGCAGAAGAGTCCCGGCTGCAGCTCCGCCAAGTAAGGCAAGCGGCGCGACATCGCGCCCGAGGTGTACATCTCCGTCAGGCGGTAGGTGGAGAAGACAAACGGGAACACGTCCTCGCCACGCTCCCCCGGCTCGGGGCGGGAAAGGTTGTCCGCGCGTTTGATAGTCAGGCGCGTCGGCGACTGCTGCTGCTTGTACAGCGCGTTGTGCACCGGCGATTCTTGCGGCTCGTAGTGAGTCGGCAGCGGTCCGTCGGACAGCCCCTTCGGCGCGAACAGCCAACCCAAGCCATCCGGCTGCATAATGAAGGGATCATCACCGTCGAGGGCGTCGGGGCCGACGGCGTCGACAGGCGCGACGTAGTCCGGGCGCTTGGTCACCGGGAAGTCTGGGACATCATCGCCGACCCACTTGCCCTGGTCCTCGTCCCACCAGATGTACTTCTTGCGCTCCGACCACGGAATGCCATCCGGCTTAGCGGAGGCCCGGTTGTACAGGATGCGTCGGTTAGCCGGCCATACCCAGCCCCACTCGAGTGCTACCTCGTTCTGTTCCGACCCAGGAACCTTCTTCGCGGCGTGGTTGATGCCGTCCTTATACACGCCGGTGTAAATCCAGCAGCCGCCGGAGGTAGAACCATCGGCGCGCATCTCCGTAAAACTCGGCAGCAATTGGCCCTTCTTCGGCCCGTCGAGGTAGTAGCCGTTAATCTCGCGCAAGATCTCGTCCGAGCTGGGATCCCCGTGCTCATCCTCGGTGTAGTCCCACGTCACGGACTTAATCGGCAGATCGCGCGGGTCGGTCGAATCCGCCAGGCGCTCCCTAATCTTCTTGCCCAGGTGATAGAAGAACCACGCCTCGCTGCGGGCCTGGCCCGGCGGCGGGGTTGCCTGGAAGCGCCACTGCACCATGCGCTGAGTCTGGGTAAAGGTTCCGGACTTCTCCACGTGCGTTGCCGCCGGCATGAGGAAGACCTCGGTGGCAATCTCCTCGGTCTTGAGCTCGCCGTTCTTGACTTCCGGCGAGTCCTTCCAGAAGCTTGCCGTTTCAATCTCTTGGAAATCGCGGACAACCAACCACTTCAGCGAGGCCAGTCCGCGGCGCTGCATGCCGCCGTTGGACTGCGCCACCGCTGGGTTCTGGCCGAAGACAAAGTAGCCCTCCACTTCCTTGCGCAGCATGGCCAGCAAGGTCTCATAGGTCGAGTGCGCGCCGGACAGGCGCGGCATAAGGTCAAAGCCCCAATTGTTTTCCTCGGTGGCGGCGTCGCCCCAATAGGACTTCATGAGTGAGACCGCGTAGTTCTCACCCAACTGCCAGAAGCCCTTCTGGTCTTCCTGACGGAAGGAATCCAGATAGTCCGCCCAGGTCTCCTGTTCCGCGTGCGGCATGGGCAGGTAGCCCGGAAGCGAGTTGAAGAGAGTCGGAATATCAGTCGATCCCTGAATCGAGGCGTGCCCGCGCAAGGCCATGATTCCCGAGCCAGGTCGGCCCACATTACCCATGAGTAGCTGCAGGATTGCGGCGGTGCGGATGAACTGTGCGCCCAGGGTGTGCTGGGTAAAGCCCAGCGCGTAGGCGAAGCACGTGGTGCGCTCCGGGGTGGAGTTCTGCGCAATCGAATCCGCCAAGTAATAGAAGTCCTCCGGTGAAATGCCACAGGTCTCCTCCACCATCTCCGGGGTGTAGCGCGAGTAGTGGCGCTTGAGAATCTGGAAGACCGTATTCGGATCCTCCAGCGTCATGTCCTTCTCCACGTTCCACGAGGAGCCCTCAGGCTTTCGCACGTACTGCCACGAGTCCGTGACGTACTTGCCCTTCTCCGCGTCATACCCGGAGAACAAGCCCTCCAAATCCTCGGTGTCCTGGAAATCCGGCGAGATGATCGACGCCGCGTTCGTGTAATTCACCACGTAATCGTGGAAATACAGGTCATTATCCAACACGTACTTGATAATCGCGCCGAGCAGCACCACGTCGGTACCACCACGAATGCCGATGTGACGGTTCGCAAAGGCAGACGTGCGCGTGTAGCGCGGGTCCACGTGAATAATGCGTGCACCACGCTTCTTGGCTTCAACGACCCATTGGAATCCCACGGGGTGACATTCCGCCATGTTGGAGCCCTCGATGACAATGCAGTCCGCATTCGCCATATCCTGCAGCGGTTGGGTTGCGCCGCCGCGGCCAAACGAAGTTCCTAGACTAGGAACGGTGGCAGAGTGTCATATGCGCGCCTGGTTCTCCACCTGAATGGCACCGGTGGCTGTAAACAGTTTCTTAATGAGGTAGTTCTCCTCATTATCTAGCGTCGCGCCACCCAAACCGGCGATGCCCATGGTGCGGTTGAGACGACGCCCTTGCTTATCGCCGTCCTCCCAATGCCTCGCGCGTGCCTCCACAAAACGGTCCGCGATCATATCCATCGCGGTTTCTTCGTCGAGCTCCTGCCACTCGGTGGCATAGGGCGCACGGTATTTGATAGTGGTGATGCGGGTCGAGGAATTAATGAGTTGCTCAGACGCAGAACCCTTGGGGCACAGGCGGCCGCGGGAGATCGGGGAATCCGGATCGCCCTCGATTTGGATGACCTTGTCATCCTTGACATAAACGCGCTGAGAACAACCCACCGCGCAGTAGGGGCACACCGACTGGACAACGCGGTCCGCGTCAACGGTGCGTCCGCGCAAATCCTCACTCTTAGCCGACTGCGTGGACACGTCGCGGCCGAAGGCATCCTTGTTGCGGATTTGGCGCACAACGGGCCAATTCAGTGGGCTAAAACGTGACATGCCTTAAACCTACTGGCTTGGCCTTGCGTTTTCCACCCTGTTCAAGACCAAAAAATACTGAGCAAACCCAAAACGCGAAAAGCTGGAGCTTTGCAGCTCCAGCCTCTTAGCCCTTAACCGAGATTACTTGCGGGTCTCGGTGATGCCGTCGGTATCGATCTGCTCCTTGCGCAGATCCTCGGTGTGTGTCTCGGTGTCCTTGATGGTCTCCTTGGAGAGGTTGACCTTTTCTACCGGGACGGTCTTCTTCTCTACGTTCACGCGCTCCTCATGGAGGGTGACAGATGCTTCTTCAGTGTCGTTGTCACCGATGGTGCCTGTGTAGTTGGCAGCGTCGGCCTCGGAAATCGGGGTGCGCTCGACGCGGACCTCTTCGCGCTCTACCGGAACCTCGACGGTCTCGGTATCGGTCACTACGTACTTGCGCAGGCGCGCCTCGCCGGTGGCCACGCGCTCCTTGTTGACGTCCAGGCGCTCCTCGGAGCGGATAACCTCGCCATCGTTGTTGGTGAGGTCGTTGCTAGTAGCAGCGGTCTCATCCTTAGCGTGTGCACCTGCTCCAGCACCCGCAACACCAGCGCGCTCATCACGCTCGTCACGGTAGGTGGTCACGTCCTGCGCGTTCTCGAGGTTGTAGTGCTTGAAGATGTCCGCCTGCGCCTCAGGAGTCAGCGGCTTATCGGAGTCAAAGTCCGGCGCGTTCTCGATGCGGTCCTTGGAGAAGGCCAGCTTGAGCTCATCACCGGTGAAATCGTGACCGCGGAGCGGAACCAAGCTGGAGCTCATACCGAACAGACCATGGTTGACCTCAACGAAAGTTGGCTGACCGGACTGCTCGTCGACGAATACTTCCTTGACGGAGCCCAGCTTCTCGCCGGCCTTATCGTATGCGGTTGCGTTAAACAGATCCTTGATGTTCTTACCCATTGTTTCTCTAAACCTTTCTACATTTGGTCTATATTGAGATGGCAAACCATAGCTTTAACTTCTACCCCCATAAGTCAAAGGAAATTGGGGGACGATTTGCTATTTCGTTTGCGTCGCCACCCACCATACGGACGAAACAAGAATGCGCCACCGCAGCAACCCCTTCTTGTGCCAAAATCGCGCTTAGCCGCAGGTCATATTAGCTATAACGATTGGATTACAGACTAATTGAGCATTTCAAACGCCCGTTAGCCCGCCATCTCGCTCCCCGCCCCCACACCCGAGCCGAGACTCAAAGCCATTAACTTGCGCTCACAACATAGCACTCAACAACAGCCCTCTACGCAACCCTTTACTACCCCCACAGGCAAATCCAATAAATGTTAGCTACCCCCACCCCAGTTTTCAGATTCGTTAAATGGTCTACTTTCCCAATCATCACACCGCCATATCTGAGTACCCTGAACACCATGAACCAAACTAAACACTTCGAACTCAAAGTCCCCGGCGGCAAGCTACTCGTTGTCGATCTCGATATTGACGCCGACAGCACCGTTACCGCAGCCAAGGTCTCTGGCGATTTCTTCCTCGAACCGGAAGAGGCCTACGAGGCACTAGCCCCAGCGCTGGTCGGCATCACTACTGCCACAAGCACCGAGGACATCCAATCCCGCCTCGATGCCGCCCTGGCGCGAATCGATTCACCCGTAGCTCTCCACGGATTCGACACCCACCACCTAGCTGTCACGGTCAAGCGCGCGCTGTCAGGCGGCACCGATTTCACCGACCACAGCTGGGAGATCCTGCGTCCTGGGGTTCTACCTACCCCAGTAAACGTTGCCCTCGATGAAGTCCTCCTCAACGAAGTCGCGGAAGGAAAGCGCGGGCCCACGCTCCGCTTCTGGGAATGGGAGGACCGCGCCGTCGTCTTCGGTTCCTACCAGTCCTATGCCAACGAGTTGGACCAGGAGGGCGTCGACAAGCACGGCATCATTCCAGTACGCCGAATCTCCGGTGGCGGTGCGATGTTCATGGAGGGCGGCAACTGCGTGACCTATTCCCTGTACGCCCCGGACTCGCTCGTGGCCGGCTATTCCTACGAGGCCAGCTACGAGTACCTAGACCAATGGGTACTCGCGGCGCTGAGCAAGCTTGGCGTCAACGCCTGGTACGTGCCGATTAATGACATCACCTCGGACGGCGGAAAGATTGGCGGTGCCGCGCAAAAGCGCCGCAAAGGTGCGGTGCTCCACCACACCACGATGAGCTATGACATCGATGCGGACAAGATGATGGAAGTCTTGCGCATCGGCAAGGTCAAGGTCTCCTCCAAGGGCCTGGCCAGCGCAAAGAAACGTGTGGACCCGCTGCGCCGCCAGACCGGCGTGCCCCGCGAGGAAATCATCGACACCATGGCACGCGAGTTCGCCACCCGCTACGGCGCCGTCGACGCTGAGCTTTCCGACGACTCCCTAGCAGCCGCCCGGCGCCTCGTCGACACCAAATTCCTCAACGAAGAGTGGACCAAGCGCATCCCATAATTTGCAGGGGAATTTCTGGGCAGCGTACGGTGTTATAAGTTCTAGTGAACCGATCGGTATAAATCTACCGAACCATTTGGTCCATTTCTATACAACACTGTCTAGAAGGAAAATCTCGTGTCCGACACTTCCTCCCGCGCATCCTCGCGCACGCTGCCCTCTTGGGCCACCGGCTTTGGTGCCCAGGTCATCGCCGGCCTCATCATCGGCCTGATCCTCGGCTTCATCGCCTCCGGCATGGAGTCCGAGTGGCTCTCCGATACCCTGTCCGGCGTCGGCGGCGCGTACGTCCAATTGCTCAAGGTGATGGTCCCGCCACTCATCTTCGCGGCCGTCGTCACCTCGGTTGCCAACCTGCGCAAGGTGGCTAACGCCGCCTCGCTGGCGATCTCCACCCTTGTATGGTTCGCCATCACGGCCTTCTTCTCCGTCTTGGCTGGCATTCTCGTCGCCCTCGTGATGAAGCCAGGCGTAGGCACGACTGTCGACGCCTCCACCGCCGCCGATCCCTCCAACGTTGGCTCCTGGACCGCATTCCTCCAGCAACTCGTCCCCGCCAACTTCTTTGGACTCAAAGCTTCGCTTAGCGACGGCGAAGTCTCCCTCAGCTTCGGCGCCCTTCAGCTCCTTGTCATTTCCTTGGCCTTGGGCATCGCTGCGGTCAAGGCTGGCAAAGCAGCCGATCCCTTCCTGCGCTTTACCGAGTCCTTCCTCAAGGTTATCCAGGTGGTCCTCTGGTGGATCATTCGCCTCGCCCCGATTGGCACCGCCGCCCTCATCGGCAAAGCCGTGTCCACCTATGGCTGGGATGCGCTGAGCTCCTTAGGCAAGTTCGTCCTCGCGATGTATGTCGGACTCGCCCTTGTCATTGTTGTGGTCTACCCTGCCGTCCTTGCTTTCAACCGCATTCCAATCATCGGCTTCTACAAGCGCGTATGGCCAGTATTCTCCCTCGGCTTCGTCACCCGTTCCTCCATGGGAGTCATGCCGGTTACCCAGCGCTTTACGGAGAGGGCCATGGGTGTGCCTCGCGAATACGCCTCCTTCGCCATCCCGCTCGGCGCTACCACGAAGATGGACGGCTGCGCCTCCGTTTACCCGGCTATCGCCGCCATCTTCATCGCTCAGTTCTACGGAATTGACCTTTCTCCGACCCAATACCTTCTCATCATCTTCGTTTCCGTCATTGGCTCCGCAGCTACTGCCGGCACGACAGGCGCCACCGTCATGTTGACACTGACGCTCTCCACGCTGGGCCTCCCGCTGGCAGGCGTCGGCCTCTTGCTCGCCATCGAGCCCATCATTGATATGGGCCGCACCGCCGTCAATGTCACCGGTCAGGCACTGTGTGCCACGATCGTAGCCAAGCGCGCCGGCATCCAAGACCAAGCAACCTGGGATGCTGCCGAGGGTGGCGTCAATGACATCATGAACGCTGATGAGAACGAACGGGACAGCGTGAACGTTTAGGAACATAAGTGACGTGGAACACACATAGTTTCTGTACGGTGGAAGCTATGTCCACGTCAACCCAAGCACCACCAGACCCCGATTCCACACAACACCGCAGCGCCATCAAGGCCTCCTTCATAGGAACCTTCATCGAATGGTTCGACTATGCGGCCTACATTTATATGTCGGCCATTATCTCCCGAGTCTTCTTTCCGGAGATGGAAGGGCGCCGCGCGCTCATCATGACATTCGCACTCTTTGCGCTTTCCTTCCTCGTCCGCCCGCTCGGCGGAATTGTGTGGGGACACTTTGGTGACAAACACGGACGAATTCAAACCCTGACGGTATCGATCACGATGATGTCGCTGGCGACAGCCGTGATCGGCTTCCTCCCCAGCTACGAAACAATCGGATTCGCCGCCACCCTGCTACTTCTGCTTTCGCGCATGGTCCAAGGTTTCTCCGCGGCTGGCGAATATGCCGGGGCAGCCACGCACCTCGCAGAAATCGCTCCGACGCATAAGCGGGGTATCTACGCCGCAATCGTGCCTTCCGCCACAGCATCCGGCCTGCTACTGGGCTCCCTCATCGCAGCACTACTCACCGGCGTGCTTGACGACGATGCCCTCATCTCCTGGGGTTGGCGCGTCCCCTTCCTCATCGCACTACCTCTAGGCCTTTACGGCCTGTGGATTCGCCGCAACGCCGATGAGTCTTCCCGCTTTGAGAATCAAGATGACACGGAGGAATCCCCTCTTCGCGAGGTCATCAAATACCCCAAGGCCCTGGCAATCGCCTTCTCGGGCGCAGTTCTCAACGCCATCGGTTTCTATGTCATCCTGACTTACCTGCCGACCTATCTCTCCCAGGAGCTGGGCATGGCGGAAACACCTGCCTTCATTGCGTCATCGGTCGCTTCCGCTTTCTATGTCGGCTTCGCACTTCTCACCGGCCTGCTATCAGACCGCCTGGGTCGCCGCACGACCATGCTGTGTGCTGCACTTTTCATGGGACTCTTCATTGTTCCTGCCTTCATGCTCCTGGACGGCGCTGGGATCCTCCTGGTCATCATCATCCAGGTGTGCCTCGGCGGCGTACTTGCGCTTAACGACGGCGTCCTCCCCTCCTTCCTCTCCGAACAGTTCCCCACCCATGTTCGCCTTTCCGGCTTTGCTCTCACCTTCAACACGGCAAACGCTGTCTTCGGCGGCACAGCGCCCATGATCGCCACTTGGCTCATTGACAAAACCGACAACCAACTCGCCCCGGCGTATTACCTTGTTGCCGCCGCAATCATCACCGGCGGAGGCGTTCTCTTCGCCTCCAAGCGGAATCGCCTAAAAGAGATCTAGCCCACCGCCTCACTCTCCCCCTCCTGGTAGTAACTTCCATCAACGACCCACACTTGAGCTTCAGCGGCAGCGTCAATCGCCCGACCGCTGGCGATCCGAATTGTCGTTTCAGACGACGAGCAGGGCCGCACGAATTGACTTCCGGCCTGATGCCGCTGTACCAACCTGTCCTGATAGGCGGGCGCCTCGTTTGCCAGAAGATGGGCAAGGTTCCCTCTCCCCCTTGCTTTTTGGGAGTCCTCGGCCAGCCACGGGATCGTGCCTGGCCGGTCCTCGGTCGAGTTGTTGTCCGGAGTTGGTGTGCAGCAGTCGGGTTCCCCGCTTTGCCCGGGGCCCTCGCCTGTGGGCGGCGTTCCCTGTCTGATGCGCAGTCTCCTGCGCCGGTTGAGGGCGGCCAATGCCGATGCGAGCACCACGGCTGCGGCGAGGGCTGCGATCAGGGTGCTGTTGTCGCTGATCCAGGCGCTGGCGGCGGCTGACCATACGGCGAGGCTGTTGGCCTGTGCGGTTCCGCCGGTGGCGGCGGGATACCAATACCAGCTGAGGTAGGCGCCGGTTATGGTGAGGATGAAGGCGGCGATGCGGTTGCTGTGCTTGGCCAGGCCGGTGATTCTTCGCCCGAGGGCGGCCCCGGCGATGGACGTGCCTGCCGAAACGAGCACCAGGACAGTGGCCGAGCCTGCGGCGTAGGCGGCGAAGACCGCGAGCAGCCCGGCGTAGCTGGCGACGGCCTGGGCTTGGGCGATCACGGCCAGGAGCACCCCGAGGGTGCAGCCGAGGGATGCTGCGGCGTATCCGACCCCGAAGGCCACCATGCGCCCGGTTTTGTGCCCTGCCCCTGCGGCTTCTTGTGTGCGGGGTTTCGTGGCCCAGGCCGGCAGACGGAGCCGTGGTGTGAGTCCGGTGAGCATGGCCAGGCCCAGCAGGAGAAGGATCACCCCGGTGGCCATTCCCAGCCAGGGCGCTGCGCTGATCAGGGTCCTGGCGCCCGCGCTGACGATCAGCCCGAAGGCTGCCAGGGTCCCGGCGAAGCCGAGGCTGAGCGCGAGCCCGGCCCGGAGCCCGTGGGCCAGACGCAGCGCGAGCGGGCGCGTCCGGGCGTCCCCGATGGTCTGGGCTATCCAGGCGGGCAGGAGGGCGAAACCGCAGGGATTGACCGGGGCAATCATTCCAGCGGCGAAGGCCAGGGCAAGCAGGGCTGTCATTGGGCACCGGCCTTGGTGAGTTCTTCTTGGATCTTTTCCGCAGACGGGTCGGTGGCCCGGAAGGTAACGTCACCCTTCGCGTCGACCACCACCAGGGTGCTCATGGAGGTGACCTTGTACCGGGTGGTCAGTGTGGCCCCGGTGTCGATGACGGCAGGGAGCTCAGGGGCCTTGATGTAATCGCGGAATCCGTTGATGGTCTCCTTCGGTTCTCGGGGGTCCACGTCCACCAGGAGGTAGTCGGCCGAGCTTCCCAGGGCCGTGGAGGCCTTGTTCAGGGAATCGGCCCCTTCCACACACTCACCGCATCCGACAGAGAAGAAGAACAGTGCTGCGGGCTTACCGTCCGGGATGGTCCGGGTAGTGCCGTCAATGTCGGAGACCGTAACAGCAACGGCACCGGCCGCGTCGGGCGACGAACCGCCTGGCGCGGCCGACGGGCCGCTCGGTGAGCTGGCGCAGGCGGTTGTCAGTGCCATGACCGCTGCCAGAAACAGGGCGGAGGCGAGGTGCCTGGGCCGGGGAATGGACAGAGAACGGCGGGATCTCGGGTATGTCATGGTGTCTGGTGGTTCCTTCCAGGAATGGGGATGGAGACTCAGGCGGTGCCGTGGTCGGTGCGGTGGTGCTCGGGGGACAACAGATAGGTGAGGGCCTGGTCGGTGGCGGTCATGGCATTCCTTTGCTTCGGTAGTGGGGGCTGCAGCTCAGGCGCAGCAGGAGAGCTTGGAGACGTCGGTGGTGAAGGCCTTGGCGGCGCTCCTGATGCCCTCGGCCATCGTCAGGTAGGGGCTCCAGGCGGCGGCGACCTGCGCGGTGGTCATGCCCGCTTCGAGGATGTAGACGCCGGCGGCGGCGATTTCCCCGGCGTCCTTGGCCACCGCGGAGAGGCCCAGGATCCGTCCGGTGTCGCGGTCCGCGACAACCTTGATGAAGCCGCGGGTGTCGCGGTTGACCACGGCTCGCGGCACGTACTCCAGGGGGAGGACCCGGCACTCGCAGCTGATCCCGGCGGCGACAGCTTCCTTTTCCGTCATCCCGACCGCCCCGATGGCGGGACTGGTGAAGGTGACCCGGGGCAGGTGCCGGTAGTCGACCTCGGTCAGGGCATCGGTGAACGCATTGTCCACGGCCAGGGCGCCGTGGGCCGCTGCGACGTAAACGAACTCCCGATGACCGGTCGCGTCCCCGGCGGCCCAAACCCGCGGGTTGGACGTGGCCAGGCGGGAATCGACCACGATCTCGCCGGATGCGCCGGTCTTCACCCCGACGGCGTCAAGGTCCAGTCCCTCGGTCACCGGGCGGCGGCCCAGTGCCACGAGGATGCGGGAAGCGCGGAACACCTCCTCGCCCCCGGCCACGTTTGCCGTCACCGAGACCCCGTCCGGGCCGGAGGCCACGGAGTCGGCCATGGCCCGCCGGACCACCCGGATCCCCTCGTCGGCGAACACCCCCGCCAACGCCTTGGATGCCTCCGGTTCCTCCTGCGAGGCCAACCGGGAACGGACCAGCATGGTCACCCGGGAGCCCAGCCGGGAGAAAAGCTGTGCCATCTCCAGGGCAACATAGCCTCCGCCCAGGATCAGCATTGATTCGGGCACCTCGTCCAGTTCCATCGCCGTCGTCGAGGTCAGGTACCCGGCCTCGGCCAGTCCGGGAACGGGCGGCACGTAGGGTGCGGAGCCAGTGGCCACGAGGTAGTGCCCGGCCTCGATCGTTCTCACTGCACCATCCGGGGAGATCACCCGGAGCAGCGGTGCGTCCTGGGTTCCGGTGAACGACGCGTCCCCCGAGATCATCGTCCACCCGTAGTCCGCGGCCAGATCGACGTACTTCTCCGTGCGCATACTTTCAACCAGCGCGGCCTTGCCCTGAATCAGGGCCGGCATGTCCACCGGGCCCGCCGAGGCCGCCACCCCAGGGAAGCGGGCCGAATCCAACGCCACGTGGCGGGCCTCCGCGGCAGCCAGGAGCGCCTTCGACGGGACGCAGCCCGTGTTCACGCATGTCCCGCCCACGGTGCCGCGCTCCACCATCACGACGCGCTTGCCCAGTCCGGTGGCCCGGATCGCGGCCGCAAACGCTCCGCCGCCGGAACCAATAATCGCCAGATCGAACTTTTCGTTTGTCATTCCAGATGTCTCTTCCCTGTGGTTCAAAAGTTCCTATGGAACCATTGTGAACCTTCCAGTACAATGGAAGGTCAAGTGTGGTGGCCATTGGAAGGGGAATCGGCGAACATGAGGATCGGACAGCTTGCGGAAGCAACCGGAACCACGACCAAGACCCTGCGGTTCTACGAGGAGTCGGGGCTGCTCCCTCCGGCCGAGCGATTGGCCTCCGGCTATCGGGACTACGCCGAGGATGCCGTGGGTCGGGTCGGGTTCATCCACCGGGGCCAGGCCGCCGGGCTGACCCTCGCCCAGATCCGCCAGATCCTCGACATCCGCGACGGCGGCCAGGCGCCCTGCGAGCACGTGCGCGACCTGCTTGACGTGCGCCTCGCTGAGATCGAGCAGCAGATCGCGCAGCTCTCCGTGCTGCGCGACACTATCGCGGACCTCAGACAGGACGCCGCACACCCGGACCCTGAAACGTGCAGCACCGATCAAGTGTGTAGGTACTTGTAATCCAATTGGGCACACCTCCTTAGCAACCACGCTATGCGAGAGTTGCAGCTCGACGAGAGCCAGGATGACAGGATTAACCGCCAGGAGCTATCTATAAATAGGGACTATTTCTTACCTGGAAGTAACATTTTGGCGGTTGAGGATAATACCTTTGGTGCATTTTGAGCCAAAGTAAAAATAGTCCCCTACGGGAAGACGGAAATAAGACAGTTCCCGGTGGACAAGAACAGTCTTCGCGAGCAGGTAGTTGGTGGGCCCTTGCGTTCATAATTCTGTGCACCATCACCACCATGATCGACAGGCGAAAACCAGGTTCTTCGGGTGGGTTGGCCCGCCTTCGGCCCAGTTGTGTCGGTGATCCAACTGGCTGAGAAAAGCAGGCTCGCCACAGCCGCCGACCCGGCAGGTACCGTCGCGGCCTTCGACAAGTTTGCGCATGATGATTCCTGGCTGGTAGCCATCGGCCTCTTTTATCTCTTCGGTTAAATCCCGCATCTTGTCATGTGGCATGGGCTCAGCTCGCCAGCCGAAGCCTTCAATAAAGGTCGGTGCATCCTCAATATCGCAGGCCTGGTAGGTGTGGAGCACCACCTCAGCTGGTGGCTTTATCTCACCGGAAAGCAGTTTGATGACTGCCTCAGGGACAGTGATGTCTTCCTTGGCGGCGGTCTGGTGGATGAAGGCATCGAGTTTCATGCCGGTGTCTTCTTCAACCTGCAGTTCCAGCCAGGCAGAGGTGCCGTTAGAAGAAAACCGGTACGTA
>NZ_KV796812.1:43537-86195 GCF_001809235.1 Corynebacterium sp. HMSC072A04
AGGTGCCGTTAGAAGAAAACCGGTACGTATCTTTAGGCCGGGTATCCCGATAGGCAATGGAATCATCCAGTGTTTTACAAATATCGCGGACTTTGCGCCTGATTTGACTACGTGTAGGAAAAGCCTGATTCGGCTTAGAAGGGGTAAAAAAGTCAGCCAGGAGGGTGTCGATAGAATCTAGGGTTTCATCAGTCAAGGCTGTCAGTGCTGACATGGGTTGATCGATAGCAATGAGGGATTCAATGTCGAGCAGGCAGTGGGTGTCTTGTATGGCTTTGACTTTCGGCAGACTTTCTAGCCGGTGGATAGCACGCAGGCCGGATTTGATGTGGCCTTCCGGCAGTGACCAGGCCGCCACTAGGGATAGTGCGGTGGTGTTGATATCGGCGTGCAGGCTGGGCATGGCCCCGACCCAGGTTTTATAGGTGGCCCGGCGGGCTTTGGAGCGGGCTATGGCGTGTGGGTTATTAGGGTTGGTGGTGGAAAAGAAAAAGGTAGGCGGGCGTGTAGCGGTGGTGGTCATGGGTATCTCCCCCGAGATAAACCTGTGTTAGAAGAAGTGTTCTAAACATAATCCTAGCGGCCACCGCCACACATGGCTATAGCCAGTGGTAAATTCCCGTCAAGTCGTTACTATAAACGGGGGTAGCCACCATGCGTTAGCCAGGACATTCGACGCCAACCAACGAAAAATCCCACCAACGTGGAATCTATTCGTAGCGCACGTCACCACGTGCAACGTCCTTGCGCCCATGAACAATGAAGTAGACCACAGAAGCAACCAGCATCAAAGCCGCCAGCATCCAGTACATGGCGGAGTATCCCGTCGCGGAGATAACCTGCCCCAGCAGAATCGGACCGAAGCCGATGCCTAGGTCCAGCAGCAAGAAGAAGGTCGAGATGCCCGCACCCATCTCGTGCATCGGCACCAGGCGCACAGCGATAGCCTGACCCGCCGGCAGGATCGAGCCATATCCGATGCCCACCAAGGCGCCCGCCGCAACAATCTGCCAATCAGCACCAGCCGAAGCCAGAACAGCCAGACCAGCAATAAAGAAGACGAGCGAGGAGTAGATGATGATGTTGTCACCGCGACGATCCTGCAGCTTGCCCAGCACGAAACGCAGGATGAGGCTCACCACCGCATAGGCCAAGAAGAAATAGCTAGCCCCCTTCTCCAGACCGGCGTGAGAGGAGTAACCATTCAGGAAGGTAATGATGCCCGTATAAGCAACACCGACCAAAAGGATGAAAACTCCAAATGGCGCCACCGACGGGTGCACAATATTCCCCAAGGAGAAGGAGACGCTTCGACGCTCCTGCGCCGGCGCCTTGACGACGATCCCCAGTCCCAAGGCCACCACCGTCAGCGTCAACGCCACTAGAAACACGGAGTTATAGCCGGCGTTGTGGACAATCGCCAGGCCTGCCGCAGGACCAAAAGCGGTGGCCAGCGTCGTCCCCAAGGCGAAGTATCCCGTTCCCTCTGCACGACGATGGTCCGGGATAACCGATTGAGCCACAGCCATCACAGCCGTCGACGCCACCGCATAGCCGAAGCCGTGCAAGATACGGACAGCAAACAGCAGTGGCAGAGACTGAGCTGGGAAATACAGCGCCATCGCCACAGCCACCACGATGAGGGAGATGACCAGCGAACGTTTCCGCCCAGCAGCATCCACAATGTAGCCCGAAAAGAGGCGAGCAATCGTCGCCCCCACCACGAAGGCGCTTGAGGCAAACCCGCCCGCCGTATCCGAAGCTTGAAACTGCTCGACGGCATAGAGCGCCATGATGGTCACAAGCAGATAGAAGACCGTAAATTGGGCAAAATTGACCAACCACGCAAACACAAATGTCGGCGTAATGAGGGACTGGGATTCAGAGGACGTTTGAGACACCTTCTTTGACAGCGTTATGGAATTAGGACTTCCACACGCTACCAAAGATCAGAGATACATTCGAATCCCACCTTGCGGCTGTGCAGCGCTTGACGACACCCCTATCCGAACAGTTTCCGCAGGTAGGACGAACCGAATTTCCACTCCGGATCCATCTTTTCACGCAGCTCACAGAACTCCTCAAATCTTGTATAAAGTTGAGAAAAGTCGTTTCGGGACAGGGAGTTCATCTTGCCCCAGTGCGGGCGCCCACCCGCTGCGCGGAAGATCGGCTCCAGCTTGGGCATATAGTCCTGCGGGTTGAGCGCACGTGGAATGTGGAAGGCAATGTACATCGATTCGCAGCCCGATGCCGTTGACAGTGCAACGTCATCCGCGGCCGTCGTGCGCAGCTCCATCGGAAACCCGATGCGCCAATCCTGCTCGTCGATGAAGCGGCGGATCTCGCGGACGGTGGCGGGGCCGTCGGCAAGCGGCACCGCATACTCCATCTCGTGGAAGCGAACCCGCCGCGGGCTGACGAACACGTCGTGAGCAGCTGAACGGTAGCGGTTATGAGAGATAACCGAGGTGGCGAACTTGTTGAGCGTCGGAATCGTCCCCGGAATAAGACGCCCTAGAGCCAGGGCTGCGGCGAAGGCGCCATTGCCGATGAGCTCATCGTCGATAAGCGCCTTAAGGCGTGAGCGGCGCTCCCCGTTCGGTTCGAGGCGCGTGTTGGCCTTGACCATCGCGCGGTCAGTGTGCGGGAACCAGTAGGACTCGAAGTGGTCGACGCCCCGAGAGAGCTCCTCCCAGTTATCCATCAACTCATCGAAGGCAATGCCAGATTCTTCCGCCAGCAGGTCGAAGGCATCCACGCACTGCATTTCGACTTCGACAACCACGCCGAGCGCACCGACGCTGACGACCACGAGGCGAAGGAGTTCTGGGTCTTCGTCGATGGAATAGGTGCGGGTGTTGCCGTCGGCGTCGATAAGCGTCAGCCCAGTGACCGTGCCTGCAAAGCCCGTGTAATTGATGCCGGTGCCGTGGGTCGAGGTGGAAATCGCGCCCGCTAGCGATTGCGGGTCCACATCCCCCTGATTGGCCAGGGCAAGACCAAAGGGGCGCAGGAGCTTAGGCACGTCCCGCAAGCGAGTGCCCGCCAGGAATCGGACGCGTTTGCGCTGCTTATCGACGCTCACCAGTCCACTCACGTGATCGAGATTGAGCATGGTCTCCTCCCCCGCTGCGATGGGAGTGAAGGAGTGGCCGGCGCCCACCGCACGCACGCTGCGGGAGCGGCTAATGATTCCGGGGATCTCGTCTATGCGGGATGGCTGTACAAACTCCTGCGGTTTCGTGGTGACCGATCCTGCCCAGTTGCTAAAAGTTGTTGTCATCGGAGTGTCCATCCTTGTCCTCTATAGGTGTCCCATACATCAACGCCGTCATTTCCAACAGCCAAAAGGCGGTCGACGTTTTCTGTCATTTCGCCGGCCTTGGCGTGGCGGAACCACACCAGATCCTCGACGTTCATATCCACGCCTCGGAGAGGCGTCTGTACTTCACCGGCGCCCTCAGTACTGGAGTAGCTAAGGCCCGCCGGCCACACCGGTACGGGGACGCGATCCTTCGCGGGAGGGCCGGAGGCGATCCAGCCTCCGGAGTTGACCGTGGCCCAGCCCGGCGCGGGCACACGGGATACTTGGCAGACGAAGAACGCGGCCGCCTTGTGGTTGATACCGGTGAAATCATCGAAAATCGCTGGCGTGTAGAAACCGGAGCCAGCGGCGAGCTCGGTCAAGGTTCCCTCGGCCGCGGATTCCTGGAGGCTGCCCGTGCCGCCGCCGTTGACGAATTCGATGTCCGCCACCTCCCGCGCGGCCTCCACGCAGGCTCGGCGTCGCGGGGCCAAGTCCGCCATGGACTTGGTGCGCAGCCAGCGCTTGACCGCTCCCACCGGACCCGGCAGGCCATCCGCGACGGATGCCACTTGACCCTCATAGGCCATAAGTCCGACAAGCCGGTGCCCGCGCCGAAGAATCTCGCGCGCCAATACTGACACCTGTTCCGGCGTGCGCACAGGTGAGCGCCGCGGGCCGATGACCGCCCCCGGCACGTGGAGGGTGCAGTCAATATCGATGGCCACGCGCAGGGAACCCTCAAGCAGGCCTAAGAGTTCGACACTATCCACCATGACGGTGATGGACTCGCGCGCGGTGTCAGACGCTGCGAGCTCACGCAGGGCCTTACGGTTGACGCTCGGATAAGCCACCACGATGTCGCGGAAGCCCTCTCCCACCAGATGGAGCGCTTCTGGAACGGAATAGGCGAGGATGCCACGGTAGCCCCCGTGCTCGAGGGCACGACGAAGTGCTGCCACGCTGCGGATCGACTTCGAGGCCACGCGGATGGGTAGTCCCCCGGCACGAGTCGGCATCTGTGCAGCGTTGTAGTCGAACGCGGCGAGGTCAATAACGCCTACGGGCGCTGGGCTTTCTCCAGATCTGACGAGCGGCTCAACGGCCGCGCGGACCTGGGCCTGTGGAGTGGTCGCGAGGATTGGCATAGCGTCATCCTAACCACGATTAATTTAGTTTGTGAGACAAATCTCGAAAAATCTATAGCGGCCTCGCATATTTTTGGGACAATAGACCGCATGAAGACCTTCACTCAGACCCGTCTGCCCCAGCGAGTGCTCAATTTCTTAGACACGGACCCCGCCCGCGATGTTCGCGGCACGGGTGAGCAGCACCAGGCTCACGCGCCTTTTAGCGGTGAGGATCTCTTTAGCTTCCCTGTCGCCACCGCCGGGGACGTCGAGAAAGCCGTCAACTATGCGCGCGCAGGCGTTGGCCAAGGTGACCGCGCCGCCATCCTGCTGCGCCTGCACGACCTCGTTCACGAGAATGAGGAGCTCATCCTCGATCTCATCCAGGCAGAAAACGGCAAGTCCCGCTCCCATGCCTATGACGAGCTGATGGATCTGTATAACTGCGCGCGCTTCTACGCGGTCAATATCCGCAAAGCTTTCGGCGCTGACCGCCACCCCGGCGCGCTTCCCGTGCTGACTAAGACCCGCACCCAGCATTACCCGCTGGGCGTGGTGGGGCTTATCTCTCCGTGGAACTATCCCCTGTCCCTCGGTGTAGGCGATGTTCTGGCAGCCCTCTCGGCTGGTAATGCCGTGGTGCACAAACCGGATTCTCAGACCACGCTGACGGCGATTCTGCTGCGACGCCTAGCCATCGAGGCGGGCCTGCCGGAGGCGGCCTGGCAGCTGGTTCCCGGCCGCGGTGCGGAGGTGGGCGATGCCCTCGTGCCGCTGGTGGATGGCCTTTCCTTTACCGGTTCCACCAAGGCCGGCAAGTCCATCGCCGAGCAGGCAGCCGGACGCCTCATCCCCACCATGCTGGAGCTGGGTGGAAAGAACCCGATGCTGGTGCTTGACGACGCCCCCCTTAAGCCCACCGCCCAAGGTGCGGTGCGCACTGCATTTTCTTCCTCCGGCCAGCTGTGCATGTCCGCCGAGCGCGCCTATGTGCACGAGAGCGTCTTTGAGGAGTTCCTCGTCGAACTCGCGAACGCCCTAGACCAGCAGGTTTTGGGCGCGGCTTTCTCCGATGCCGCCACCATCGGCTCGCTGACCTCGCAACGCCAGCTCGATGCCGTTAAAGCCCACGTGGAGGATGCCGTGTCCAAGGGCGCCACCGTGGTCTACGGCGGAAAGGCCCGGCCGGACCTTGGGCCCTACTTCTATGAACCCACCGTGTTGACTGGTGTGACCCCAGAGATGGATCTCTATGCCACCGAAACCTTCGGCCCAGTGCTCGCTGTCTATCCGGTCAGCTCTGATGCGGAAGCCATCCAGCGCGCCAACGACACCTCCTACGGCCTATCCGCATCGGTGTGGTCCGGGAATTCCCGCCGCGCATGGAAGGTGGCCTCCCAGCTGGAAGCCGGCATGGTCAACATCAACGAAGGCTTCGCCGCCGCGTATGGTTCCATCGCCGCACCCGGTGGCGGCGTCAAGGAGTCTGGCCTCAATCACCGCCACGGCATTACCGGCATGCGCCTGTGGGCCAATGAGCGCACCGTGGCCGAGCAACGCCTACACCCGCTTGCGCCCTCGGAGTACATCTCCCCGGAGCGCTTCCGTCAGCTGGTGTCCACCGGCATGCAGCTGATGAAGACCTTCCGACTCTAACCTAAACAGCAATGAAGGAACTTACCCGCGATGAGCTTCTCGCTCGTCGGCTCATTGCTCAAGGCCTTGCACCATCGGCGGCGCGGCCGACTCTGGCGTCGGCCCTCGATGTTGCCGAGCATCTGCTCGCCCTCCAGGGCCAGACCTACGATGCCGGTATCAGAGCACTTGCTCTTCGCGCCGGCTGCGATGAGCAAAAGGTACTCGAAGACGTAGCACGCTTTCGCGTGGTGCGCTGTTGGCCGCAGCGCGGCACGCTGCACTTCATGCCGGCTGCCGACGTCCGCTGGATGTCCCGCCTCCTCTATCCACGAATGGCTTCCAGCCAGAAATCTCGGCGGCCGAGTTTGGGGCTGAGCGAAGACATGGTGGCAGCTGCCTCGGAAGCGCTTCACAGCGCTGCGACCGAACCCCTGAGCCGCACGGAAGTCTACGAGATTTTCGCTGAAGCTGGCGTTGATCCCACTGAAGGCCGAGGCTCCCACCTACTCCGCGCTTTCGGCGGTGCCGGCGACCTCGTGCAGGGCCCGAAAGCTGGCAACCAAGAGACTTTCCTCCACGTCGACGCGCTGCCTACCGTCCAGCGCGAACCGGAGGAGCCGCTTGCTGAGCTGGCCCAGCGCTATGTCGAAGGACATGGCCCAGTGTCCGCAGCCGACCTCCAAGCATGGTCCAAGCTCAGTAAATCCCAGGCCACCAAGGCCTTGACATCGACGGTTGCTCAACCTGTGTGTCACGATGGTCAGGACTTCTGGATGGCCCCCTGGCAGGAGGATGTCACGGCTAGCGAGATCGATGAGGCCCTAAAAATCCGCCTCGAGCTCCCCGCCTTTGATGAATACCTTCTGGGCTATGCGCACAAGGAATGGATCGTACCCGATGAGATCCGCGATGATGTCCTTACCAAGAACGGCCTCAGCTGGCCGTGGGTCATGGAGGGCGGACGCGGGGTCGCAAGCCTGCGGTACGCGGGCTAACCTACAGCATCCGCAGGATGCGGCGGTGCACCGTGCCGGCTGGTTCAACGTGGATGAACACCTCGGCGCCGGGGAAAAGATCGTCGATGGCATCCTCGATACGGTCGGCGATGGTGTGCGAGTGCAACACCGTCCACTCACCAGGCACGTCCATCGTCAGGTAGACAAGGCGCTGACGACCCGCTGCCACTGTGCGGCGCGAGGTAAAGGAGACCTGGTGGTGGTCTTCCAGCTCATTGAGAAGCGCGTCCAGCTGGGCATGCTCTTCCTTGGGCAAGGATTCCGACAGAAGGGAGCTCAGGGATTCCTTGAGCAGCTTGTACCCGGTCCACAAGATGTTGATACCGACTGCCAGCGCGATGACGGGGTCCAACCACAGCCAGCCTGTCAACGCCACTGCCCCGATGCCGACGATGACGCCGACGGAGGTCCAGACGTCGGTAAGCAGGTGCTGACCATCCGCCTGCAGGGCAGAAGAGCGGTACTGCTTTCCGGCGCGGACAAGCAGCAGACCGACCACCAAGTTAATGAGAGCCGCTACTAGCGACAGCAGCAAACCAACGCTTGGCTGTTCAAGCGGCAGCGGATGCAAGAAGCGGCGAATGGCCGTGTATATGATCATCGCGGCCGCGACGAAAATCATCGCGCCTTCCACCAGCGCGGAAACATATTCAGCCTTGCCATGACCAAATTGGTGGTTCGCATCCGCGGGCTTAGCGGCAATTTTGATGGCGATGAATCCCACCACTGCGGCGACCAGGTTGACACCGGACTCGAGAGCATCCGAAAGGAAGCCCACCGACCCCGTCACCGCGGCAGCAATCACTTTGAGAACAATGGTGACGACGGCGGCGGCAATGGAAAGCTTCATGAAGCGTTCGAGCAACCGCTGCTCATTCGGATGAGACATGCGTGTCCTTCTATGAATCCTGCGGTAAGGAAACGGATTGTTACCGCGTGTAGGTTACCAAAGACGAGAGTGCACGTACTGTTCACGCAATGTTTACCGCGTGCGGTCGCAAAGTACATAAACCACCGTTAGTTTGTACTTCATGTCCAAAGACATATCTCCCCCGGTTCTCCTCTTCGATTTTGACGGGACCGTCAGCCTGGGTCACGGGCCTGTACTGGCTTATGCCCGCCATATCGCGGAGGCGACCGGACACCACTCCATTTATCACACCGCCGAGCAGATGCTCTCAACCAACGATGCCGCCCTAGCGAAGTACCGCGATGGCTACGATCTCGTCCGCAGTCTCGCCGCCGATTGCGATGTTCCGGAGGACTCCTGCCAACAGGCCTATATGGCTTCCCGGGAGAACCTTGCGAACACCGGAATCACGGCTCCCGAAGGCCTCGCCGAGTTGTTGAGTACCTACCCAGGCCGCGCGATCCTCGCTACCAACTCTCCCGAAACTGGCCTCGCCGAAGCTCTAAAGGTTTTAGGGCTAAGCAGTTCCTTCGACGTCATTTACACGAGGTTGGGCAAGCCCAAAGGCTTGACCCGAATCCTCGATGCCGATTTCTCTGACAAAGCCGCCAACACTGTCATCGGTTTTGGCGATATCTGGGATTTCGATCTCGCTCCCGTGGACGCCTTTGGCGGGCGCACCGTTTTGTTAGAAACACCTTTCGCCACCCCCGCAGACGCCGACCCCACGTGGCGCGTGCAGCGCGTCACCGACATCTTTTCCGAACTATCTTCCGCCCACTAAATCTCCGACCCTCGACACAGAAAGACATTCTCATGCGCCGCTTCACTGCCCTTGCCGCCTCCGCCCTTGCACTGTCGCTCTCCCTGACTGCCTGCTCCTCTGACTCCGATTCCTCTTCGGCCAATGGCTCGGACTCCCCCGACAAGCTCACCCTCGCGCTGATCCCGAACGAGAAGGTCAACGATCTCGTCACCACCGCGAAGCCGCTGACTGATTACCTCTCTGAGGAGCTCGGCGTCGAAGTCGAGGGCGTCGTGACCAAGGATTACCAGGCCGCCGTCGAGGCAATCGGCTCCGGTCAAGCAGATATCGCGATCGCCTCCGCCGCGCAGCTGGCCTCCGCCGAAGACATGTACGGCGCACACGCCGTGCTGCAGGATGAGCGCTTCGGCGCGGATTCCTACGCCGGCCAGTTCGTCACCAACAACCCCGACAAGTACTGCGAGGACGAGCCAGTGGCCTCCACTTATGCTGCCAGCGGCGCCGACTACCTGTACTGCAACGGCACCGCCACCCCGGAAGAGAACAAGGGCCAGGGCCCGAAGGGCTTGGAAGCGCTGAAGAAGATCGACGGGGATACCACCGTCGCCATGCTGGGCGCGACCTCCCCCGCCGGCTACCAGCTGCCGGTCATGGCCATGGAATCCCGGGGCATCGACGTCGACAGCCTCAAGAAGGTACCAGTGACCTCCAACGATGCCTCCATCATGGCGGTCTACAACGGCGATGCCGAGGTGGGCTTCAGCTTCTGGGATGCGCGCTCCACCATCGATGCCGCGGAAGCTCCGGATCTGGCTGAGAAGCTCGTGGTCTTCGGCTACACCGACATGTACCCCAACGGTGGCGTCGTGATTTCTGATGAGGTCCCGGAGGATCTGCGCGACCAGATCACCGACCTCATGGACGGCTTTTCCGAGGTTGACCCGGACACCATGTCCGCCATCTTCGACATCACCGACTGGGTTCCGGCCAAGGAGGAATCCATCGACATGGCACGCAAGGTCAACGAGCGCTTCGCCCAGTAGCCTCCCACCCCCTACCCAGAAAGGCTCCCACATGACGGAGGAGAAGGCGTGGGGAATCCGCTTCGAGAATGTCTCGGTGCGCTACCCCAACGGAACGCTGGCGCTTGACGACGTCTCCGTAGACATCGCCCCCGGCGAATTCGTCGCCATCGTCGGCTTATCCGGCTCCGGAAAATCCACGTTTATCCGCAGCATCAACGGCCTTGTGCAGCCAACGTCCGGAAAGATCTTCGTGGGCGACCACGAGATATCCGCAGCGAAAGGATCACAGCTGCGTACGCTTCGCGGCCACATCGGCATGATCTTCCAGGAGTTCAATCTGGCGGACCGCGCGAGTGTCTTCTCCAATGTCCTCGTCGGACGCTTCTCCCACAACCCCAGCTGGCGCACACTGTTAGGTATCTCTACTGCTGAGGACAAAGCAATCGTCGCCGGGGCTCTCGACTCCGTGGGCATCCTGGACAAGGCATGGACCAAGGCCGGCGCCTTATCGGGCGGCCAAAAGCAGCGCGTGGCCATCGCCCGCGCGTTGTCCCAGAAGCCGGCAATCATGCTGGCCGATGAACCCGTCGCCTCCCTCGATCCTCCCACCGCCCACTCCGTGATGAAGGATCTGCGCCGCATCAACACCGAGCGTAACCTGACAACTCTGGTGAACCTGCACCTGGTGGATCTGGCACAGGACTACGCCACGCGCATCATCGGTATTCGCCACGGCAAGATCGTCTTCGACGGGCCCGCAGCAGGCTCCACTGTGGCAGACTTCGAGGCCATCTACGGACGGCGCATCCGCGAAGAAGACCAGCTGGGCGGTCAGGAGACCACGGCATGACGGCGGTCCTTCCCCCACGGCAGCGCAACTGGCCCGGAATTCTTGGCGGGCTGGCTGCTTTTCTCGCGCTCACCATCGCCACCTGCATCCCCGCCTGGGGCGGAATCGAGATCGACTTTGGGCAGATTGCTCGCAACTGGCGCAACGGCGCCGACCGCTTGGCCCTGATGTTCAGCCCCGACTGGTCCATCCTCCCGCGCACGTGGGAGCCGATGCTTGAAACCCTCGCCATGGCCGTAGTCGGTGCCGCCATCTCCGCGGTCATCGCTCTGCCCCTATCCCTGTGGGCGGCGCGGCCCACCAACCCATCGACACCGTGGCGCTCGCTAGTGCGCGGCATCGTCAACGTTGTCCGCGCGGTGCCCGACTTGGTCTACGCCACCATCCTCGTGGCCATGCTCGGCGTCGGTGCCCTGCCCGGCATCATCACGCTGGTGCTTTTCGACGTCGGCATCGTGGTCAAGCTCGTCTCCGAAGCCATCGACTCCGCGGATGATTCTTACATGGAGGCCGGCCGCGCCGCCGGCGGCACGCAAACCCAGATCAACCGGGTTACTGCCCTGCCGCAGACCTGGCCGGTCTTTGCCAGCCAGGTGATCTACTCCCTCGAGCTCAACGTCCGCATCTCCGCGGTCCTCGGTCTCGTGGGCGCTGGTGGCATTGGCCTGCTGATCGACGAAGTCCGTGGTTTCTACCGCTATGACGCGCTCTCCGCCATCGTGCTCGAGCTACTCATCGTGGTCATCGCCTTGGAAATCGTGTCCGTCACTCTGCGAAAGAGGCTGCGATGAGCACTACACACATGAGCTCGGCACGCACACTGCCCTCCCGATCTCGCAGCTGGGGGACCTATGCTGCTTGGGCCGCCATCCTCCTTGTCCTGGCTCTGTCGTTTGGCTACATTCGGGTCGATCTGACAGCCTTGCAGGACCTGCCCGCCAACATCTGGCACTACCTCGTTCTCATGTTCTCCAACCCGGACTGGTCCAAACTGGGTGAGGCCCTCCTGCAGACCTGGCGCTCTGTGGCCATGGCCTGGATCGGCGCGTTGCTCGGAGTATTCCTTTCCACCATCCTCGGCGTCCTGGCTGCCAATACAGTCTCCCCGGGGTGGGTATGCCTACCGCTGCGAGCGCTCTTTGCCATCATCCGCGCGGTACCGGAGATCATCATCGCCATCATTATCCTCACCGTCACCGGTCTGACCCCGTTTACGGGTGCGCTGGCGCTGGCCATCGGTGGCATCGGCACGCACGCCAAGTGGACTTATGAAGCCATCGAAACTGCGCCCACCGGGCCAGCCGAAGCCGTCAAGGCCGCCGGCGGCAACCTAGCAGAAATGGTGCGCTGGGGAACCTGGCCCATCGTTCAGCCGGAACTAGCCTCACTCGCGCTCTACCGTTTTGAGATCAACGTGCGCACCTCCGCGGTCCTCGGCCTCATCGGCGTGGGAGGCATCGGTGACATGCTCACCGGCTATACGCAGTACCGCCAGTGGGACGTCGTCGGCGTCCTGCTCATCGTGGTCATCGTCATCACCATGTCCATCGACGCCATCTCCGGCGCTATCCGCCGCCGCATCGTGGCTGCCAAATTCACCTGATAGTTAGCCCTATGACTGATTCCGCCCCACTCTCCGCGCACATCACCACGCGCATGCCGAGCCTGCAGCCCATCGAACAACGCGTGGCCCAGGCAATCCTCGAGGACATGGACTTTGTCCTACACGCCACCGCGGACCAGCTGGCGGCCAAGGTGGGAACGTCACGCACCTCCGTCATCCGCACCGCGAAAGCGCTGGGCTATGACGGATACCAGCAACTGCGTGTAGCACTCACGCAGGAAATCGCGCAGCGCCCGAAGCCGCTTCCCGATTCCGACTCCACCCACGTTGGCCGCATGTCCGCTGAGATTGCGTCCTTTAGCAACTACCTACATGGGCTCACTGCCCTGCTCAACGAGGACGAGCTAACCGCAACGGTGAAGGTATTGGCACAGGCCAACCGCGTTCTCGTCGTAGGCAACGGCCTCTCCGCTCCCCTAGCTCAAACCATGGCGCTGCGGCTGACAAGCATCGGGCGCCCAGCCGAGTTCGTGGCGGAGGCCATGGGGCAGCACATCGCCGCGACGCAACTAGATAAAGACTGCGTGTGCCTCGTGGTCTCAGGTTCTGGGTCAACCACGCTCACGCTCAGGGCCGCCACCGCTGCCTTCGAAGCGGGCGCAAAGCTCATCGCGCTGACCTCGTTTACGTCCTCGCCACTGGCGGAGCTCGCTTCCTACACCCTGGTCATCCCTTCCCCCGATGGGACGTTTCGCGCGGAGCTGCAGGATGCCTCCCGCGTAGCCTTCCTGCTGGTTTTGGAAGCGCTCGTCACGCTGGTGGATTCCCACCTCGATAACTCCGCTGCACGGCGCACAGTACTCTCCGTGCTGCAATCGGCGATGGAAGATTAATTTTCCAGGTAGGCGTAGGCCGCGGCGATGAGAGCCTGCGTCGCCGTGGTAAGAGTCGGCTGCAGCTCCGGAGCAAAGCGCGGGTTGTGGTTGGGGATTGACGCACCGTCGGTACGCCCGCCGAAGCCCCAGAAACAATAGGGAGCGCCGAAGGCATCGGGGATACGAGAGAAATCCTCCGAGGCGGTCCACGGCTCCATGTCGAGGACGTTGTCGCTACCTAGGACGTCGATAAGCTGCGCGCGCACCTTGTCGGTCACGTCGTCATCGTTGACGGTGAGGGGGTAATTATCACTCTGCACAAACTCCGGCTCGCGCGGGGACATCGCTGCCCAGCACTCCGCCTTAACAATGCGGTGAATCGCCTCGACGATCTGAGCCCGGACGTCTTCGTCATAGGCACGGATGTTGATGCGTAAGGTCGCCGAATCCGGAATGATATTGGCCTTCGAACCCGCCTGCAGTGCGCCAACGGTCAATACGGCGAAGTGGTGCGGATCGACTTCACGGGAGACAACTGTTTGCAGCCGCAGAACGATGGAGCTAGCGAGCACCACCGGATCAACGCTGAGGTGCGGCATCGAGCCATGAGAACCGTGACCATAGACGGTGACGGTGAGTGAGGTCGCCGTGGACAAGACCGGGCCGGGTGCGATGAGTACGCTGCCAGCGGGGGCATCCTTATCAATGAAGATGTGCTGGCCAAAGGCCACATCAGGCGTGGGGACTTTTTCGGTGAGTCCCGCGTCCACCATGGACTGCGCGCCCTCGGCGGTTTCCTCACCCGGCTGGAAAAGGGCGATGAAGGTACCGGACCACGCGTCAGTGGCCTTCGCCAGTGCCTCAGTGGCGCCGAGCAAGGCGGTCACGTGGGCATCGTGCCCACAGGCGTGCATTGCCTCACCCGTAGCGGAGTAGTCCAGGCCGGTGTCCTCGGTGATGGGCAGGCCGTCGAAATCTGCGCGCTCCAAGACGGTCGAGCCTTCGCCGTTGCGGAGGATGCCGACGACTCCCCCGCCGAATTCCAGCACCTCAACTCCTGGAAAATCCTGGAGCTTATCCGCGATAACACCGCGGGTGCGCTCCTCCTCCATGCTGAGCTCAGGATGCTGGTGCAGATCCTTGTAAAGGGCTTCTTGCCACTGCGTGGCCTCTGCTGCACGTTCGAGGATGTGGGCGATACTCATGCCCACAGCCTACGCGCTATGAGCGCACGAGTTAGCCGCCGATCTTGAAATCGCAGACGTCGCCGTCCTGCATGATGTACTCCTTGCCCTCCTGGCGCACCTTGCCAGCATTGCGGGCTTCCGCCATGGAGCCAGCGGCGTCCAGGTCATCGAAGGAGACGATCTCGGCCTTGATGAACTTCTTCTCAAAGTCGGTGTGAATTACACCCGCGGCCTGCGGTGCTGCGGAGCCCTGCTTGATGGTCCACGCGCGAGCTTCCTTCGGGCCTGCGGTCAGGTACGTCTGCAGGCCGAGGGTGGCGAAGCCGGCCTTGGCCAACGTCGCCAAGCCAGGCTCCTCCTGCCCCACCGACTCGAGCAATTCGAGTGCCTCCGCCTCATCGAGCTCAAGGAGGTCGGTTTCGGTCTGGGCATCGAGGAAGACGCATTCCGCAGGGGCGACGAGCTGGCGCAGCTCCTCCTTCTTGGCGTCATCGGTAAGCACGGCCTCATCCGAGTTGAAGACATAAAGGAAGGGCTTCGCGGTCATGAGGTGCAGCTCGCGCAGGAGGGTTAGGTCGATCTCGTTGCTCTTGGAAGCGGCGAAGAGGGTGCGGTCATCTTCCAAGATGGCCTGGGCCTTCTTGGTCTCCTCCACGGTCTCTGCCAGGTCCTTGTTTTTGCGGGCTTCCTTTTCCAAACGAGGCAGGGCCTTCTCAATGGTTTGGAGGTCCGCGAGGATGAGCTCGGTATTAATAACGGAGATGTCGTGCGCCGGGTTGACCTCACCGTCAACGTGGATCACGTTCTCATCGGCGAAGGCTCGCACCACCTGACAGATGGCGTCAGCTTCACGGATGTTGGCGAGGAAGGCGTTGCCCATGCCTTCACCCTTGGAAGCGCCTTCGACAATGCCGGCGATGTCCACGAAGGACACGGTGGCCGGGAGGATGCGCTCGGAGCTGAAGATTTCCGCTAGGCGGTTCAGGCGGGAATCGGGGAGCTCAACGAGGCCGACATTCGGCTCAATGGTGGCAAACGGGTAGTTCGCCGCCAAGATGTCGGAACGGGTCAGGGCATTAAACAAAGTGGACTTGCCCACGTTGGGCAGGCCGACGATTCCAAGTGTAAGACTCACGGGGCCAATCCTAACGCACCCCGGATCTTTTAAGGCAAGATGGTGGGGTGAGTTCTGATCAGCCATCCCCCAATGCATCCTCGCCTGAGCTTGCCGCAGCAGAGGCAGCACTTGGCGGGCGCTTCGATGACTCCGTCGATGCTGCCTCGCTGAACGCTGTCTCCGCACACCCGCCAGGCAACCAAGTGGATCGCTCCGTGGTGGTCGGCGAGGTCATCAAGTCCGCATCACTGTGGGCACTGCGCCTGACCATCATTGGCGTCTTCCTTTATGCCTCCTTCCGCATGCTGGGCAACTTCTGGCGCGGCATCCTGCCCGTCCTCATCGCGCTCATTATTTGCACCGTGCTTGCCCCCATTGCGAGCGCCATGCGGCGCAAGGGACTGCCGTCAGCCCTCGCTGCCGCAGTGACCATTCTGGTGTCTTTTACTGCGGTGGGCGCCCTCTTCATGTTCATTGCGCCGGACTTCGCTCGTCAGTCCCAAACTCTGTATCTGCAGACTGTGGAGGGAATTCAACGCTTGCAGCTCTGGGCACAGGGCCCACCGCTCAACCTCGACGCGAATGAAATCGGCGGTTACATCGATGAAATCGCCCTGTGGCTGCAACGCCAGGCGGGTTCCATTGCGGGCTCCGTGTTTACTGGAATCGGCACGGCCACCTCCATCGTGGTCACGCTTTTCATCATCGTGGTGCTGACCTTCTTCTTCCTCAAGGACGGCCACAACTTCCTGCCGTGGCTGCGCCAAGCGACGGGCCGCCGCACCGGCTGGCACTTGACTGAGCTGCTGACCCGTGTGTGGACCACGCTGGGCGGCTTCGTGCGGGCACAAGCGATAGTCTCGCTTGTCGACGCCGTCTTTATCGGCCTCGGCCTCGCACTCATCGGTGTTCCCTTGGCCATGGCCTTGGCCATCATCACATTCATCGCCGGCTTCATCCCCTTTGTCGGCGCAATTGTGGCCGGCGCATTGTCCGTGACCATCGCGCTGGTGTCCTTGGGCTTCACCAAGGCGCTTCTGGTGCTTGGCTTGGTTCTGCTGGTCCAGCAGCTCGAGGGCAACGTGCTCTCCCCGTGGCTGCAGTCGAAGGCGATGAACCTGCACCCGGTTATCGTGCTGATTTCTGTGACCGTCGGCTCCGCGCTCTTTGGCCTCATTGGCGGTTTCCTCGCCGTGCCGGTTGCCGCCACCATCGCCGTGGTCTACCGCTACTTCCAAGACATGGTGATGCTCCAATCCGGCGAAAGGACCGCCGAGGAGCTGGAGTTTTCTACCGTGGCAGGCTTCCTCATCGGCCGCTATACCCAACAGCAGGGTGACCACAAACGCGAGCAATGGCTGTCCGTCCCGGACCACGCTGCCCCGGAAGGCGCAGCGGAAGACGTCGCCAGCGATGGCACGAGCCCGCTGGACCGCAAGGTCGATGTCGACGCGGAACTCAGCGAACGCGATAGCGGCGCCCGCGCGGGAATTAAGCGCGCCATCGGCGCTCTCGAACAGATGTTGCAGTCGAAGGACAAAAACTAGCGGGGCGTGTCCGGGACGCATGTCATGATGACAGGCATGACGTCTACCCTTCCCGTGTTGCTCCTCTTCCTCGGCCTCATCATTGGCGCCGCCCTCGGTTGGCTGGCTCGCGCTTATTCCGCGCAGTCTTCCCAGCCCTCCGAGGAGCATCGCGCGCTGCAAGAATCCCAACGCCGCCAAGCAGAGCTTGCCCCGCTGGAAAAGGCCATGGACCGCTTGGGCCTGCAACTGCAGGAAATTGAGGAGGATCGCGCGACATCGCTCGCCGCACTCAGCAGCCAAGTTCAAGCGGTAACGCGGACCTCGACGCGGCTCTCCGATCGCACCGATAAGTTGGTCGGTGCGCTCCGCTCGCCGAACGTCCGCGGGCGCTGGGGCGAAGTACAGCTGGAGCGCGTGGTCGAACTCGGTGGCATGCGCAAACATGTGGATTTCGACTCCCAGGTCAGCGCTCGCGTCAACGGTTCGGTAGTCCGCCCTGACCTCGTCGTTCACCTGGCAGGTGGGCGCAGCATTGTGGTCGACGCCAAGGTTCCACTCAGCGCCTACCTCGACGCCATGGAGACTGAGGATCCAGAAGAAAGGGCAGGGTTTCTGCGCCGCCACGCGCACCTGATGCGCTCACATGTCCAAGCACTGGCTTCTAAGGACTATATCGAGGCCTTCTCCCCCACGCCGCAGTTTGTAGTCCTCTTCGTTCCCGCAGATACCTTCGTCGACGCCGCACTCTCCATCGATGCCGAGCTGCTGGAGTTCGCATTCGAGCGCAACATCGTCATCTCCACGCCGA
Source organism: Corynebacterium sp. HMSC072A04 (assembly GCF_001809235.1). Classification (NCBI taxonomy): domain Bacteria; kingdom Bacillati; phylum Actinomycetota; class Actinomycetes; order Mycobacteriales; family Corynebacteriaceae; genus Corynebacterium; species Corynebacterium sp. HMSC072A04. Next base: position 61,260 of record NZ_KV796812.1, read on the forward strand.
GCACCCTCTTCGCCCTTCTGCGCACCGTGGCGGTGAGCTGGCAGCACGAAGAGATCTCCGACAAAGCCCGCGAGGTACAGCGCCTAGGGCGTGAGCTTTACACGCGCCTCAATACCCTCAACGAGCACTATGACAAGGTCGGCCGCGGCCTCGAGCGCGCGGTTGAGGCATATAACGCGAGTTTGGCCAGCTTGGACTCCCGCGTCGGGGTCACCGCGCGGCGGCTCAAAGAGCTAGATGTGCCCGCCCGCGTGGACCGCCTGCCGGTGGAGCCGCGCAGTGTCGGTTCTTGGCCGCGGCGCGCCCACGATGAATAACGTTTTGGTCAACAATCCCGGTAAGCTCTCTGGGCGTGTCTGTTGCCAAAAATCGTCGCCGCCCTCCCCGCCGTGGGATGCCGCTTACCCGAGCGCTCCTCGTCGCGCTCGTCGTGACGCTTGTGGCCTTGGCAGTTTCAGGTGTGCTCGGCAAGGTTGCCCTGCCGTTCGCCCTAATTTTTGGACTCGGCTCGCTCGCTCTCACCTGGTTGGTGGAGATCCGCGGGCTCTACTTGTTAGTGATTACCCTGCCGCTGCTCTACGCGCTAGGAACTGTAGGCGGCGGGTTCATTAACTCGACTGCTGCCTTGCCGGAGGGCGCCTCTCCGTTTTCCAAGACCGCGCTTCTTACCACGGCCTTCCCCCTGGTGCAGCACTTCCCGGTGCTCATCGTCACAGTTTTGACGTGCGCGCTGCTCGCGGTCATGCGCATATGGAGCAGCAACAACCACGCGAAGAGCCGAGAAGCGGAAGCACAAAAGAAGCGCCGCGCCGACGCTGCCTCCGACCGCCGCAACCGCTCTGAGCGGCTCTCCGTGGCAGAGCTCATTGCTCGGGAGAACACGAGCTCTGGGCGGGTCCGGGAGCGCAACCGCGAGGAACGCCGTCGCCTGCAGGCCAAAGAGCGCGCCCAGCTCCGCCAAGCTTCCCCCGAGACCGACGTGCAGGAGGATTTCCGCCGCGCCGCCGCTGAAGCAGCGGAGAATGCGCAGCGCGTGCAGCGGTCCCCCCAGCCGCTCGAGGAAAACCTCTACGACGAGGACTAGCGCGCAGTACGTGCCGGGCGCAGATCGCGCGGTAGAGAGAACGTGATGGTCTCCGTGGAGGTCGTCACCTGCTCAACATCGCTGTAGCCGCGCTCGTCTAGGTATTCAAGCACTTCACGCACCAGCAACTCAGGCACGGAGGCACCACACGTGACGCCAACGGTGTTCACGCCCTCAAGCCAGGCCTCATCGATCTCTGAGGCGAAATCCACCAGATACGAGGTCTTCGATCCTGCTTCCAAGGCAACTTCGACGAGGCGCTTGGAATTGGAGGAGTTCTGGGAGCCGACGACGATCATGAGATCGCACTTCGGCGCAATGGCCTTTACCGACTCCTGGCGGTTCTGTGTGGCGTAGCAAATATCGTCTGACGGCGGGTTTTCCAGGTGCGGGAAGCGCTCGCGCAGCTTGCTGACGATCTGGATGGTCTCATCCACCGACAACGTGGTCTGGGACAGCCAGATGAGCTTTTCCTCGTGTAGGAAGTCCGGCAGCTTGTCGACGCCCTCCAAGCCATCCACCAGGTGGGTGACGTCCGGGGCCTCGCCCGCAGTACCTTCGACCTCTTCGTGACCTTCGTGGCCGATCAGCAGAATCTGGTAGCCGTCGCGCTCAAAGCGCTGGGCTTCCTTGTGCACCTTGGTCACCAGCGGGCACGTGGCGTCCAGCGTTAGCTGCTTGCGTTCTTCGGCCTCTTTGCGCACGCTCGGCGCGATGCCGTGCGCGGAAAATACCAGGTGAGCACCTTCGGGGGCCTCGGAGGCCTCTTCCACAAAGATGACGCCACGCTTGGCCAGGGATTCAACGACGAAGCGGTTGTGCACGATTTGCTTGCGCACGTAGATGGGAGCGCCGTACTTTTCCAGTGCCTTTTCCACTGTCTCAACAGCGCGATCCACGCCGGCGCAGTAGCCGCGGGGAGCCGCGAGGAGCACCTTCTTTGCAGTTTCAGTCATGCCAACCAGAGTATCTAAAGTTGCCCACATACTGTAGTTCTCGCCCATTCTCGCCCGCCGCAGGTGACCGGTGACACCCGATGTCCGGCGCGCCCCATACACTAGACGGAACACGCCCCGAAGCACAGACCACTCAAGAGAAAGGACTGCGCGTGAACCAACCGGCCAATTCCGCGGAGACACCGTGGCCCGTCGGCAAGGTCAATGACCAAGTCAAAGGCTGGATCGAGCGCCTCGGCTTCCTCTGGGTGGAGGGTCAGATCACCCAGCTGAACATGAAGCCGACGTGGAAACTGTCCTATATCACCTTGCGTGACGTAGAACAGGAAAAATCCGTCCAGCTGACCTGCAATACGTCGCTCATCCGGAATGCTCCCTCGCCGCTCAAAGACGGCGACCGCGTCGTGGTCTACGGCAAGCCAGCCTTCTACGCTGGGCGCGGTAGCTTCTCCCTGTGGGTTACTGAGATTCGTCACGTCGGCATCGGTGATCTCCTCGCCCGAGTAGAGATGCTGCGCCAGCGCCTACGCCAGGAGGGCCTGTGCGATCCTGCCCGCAAACTGCCGCTTCCCTACCTGCCGAAGAAGATCGGCCTCATCACCGGCCGTGGCTCACACGCTGAGCGCGATGTCCTCTCCGTGGCGCAAGACCGCTGGCCGGCGGTCCAATTCGAGGTCATCAACACCGCGGTGCAGGGAGCCACGGCAGTCACCCAGGTCATCGACGCGCTGCAGACCCTTGACGCAGACCCGGAGGTCGATGTCATTATCATCGCCCGCGGCGGCGGGTCGGTGGAAGATCTGCTCCCCTTCTCCGAGGAGGCTCTCCAGCGCGCAGTAGCCGCCGCCCGCACCCCGGTTGTCTCCGCCATCGGCCACGAGCCGGACCACCCGGTGCTTGACGACGTCGCCGATCTCCGCGCCGCCACCCCCACCGATGCGGCCAAGCGCGTCGTGCCCTCCGCTGCCGAGGAATACGCAGTGATTTCCGAAGCACGTTCCCGCATGGCGGCGGCGCTGCGCGGCTGGGTGGAACGAGAGCGCCGCGGGCTCGAGAGCATCCGCTCCCGCCCCGTCCTCGCAGACCCCATGGTGCCGATCACCGCGCGCCGCGAGGAACTCGAACGCCACGTTGCGTCGATCCGGCGAGTCATTACCCATCAGCTGGACCGCGAAAGCAACCAGGTAGCCTCGTTGCGTGCGCGGGTCTCCGCCTTGGGTCCCTCGGCCACTCTCGAGCGCGGTTATGCCATTGTGCAGGTCCTTCCGCGCGATGGCAGCGGGCCGGAAGTCGTCACGAGCTACACGCAATCGCCCCCGGGTTCGCAACTGCGCATCCGTGTGGGTGATGGCTCGATCACCGCCGCCGCCATGGCCTCCCAGGCTGCGGATTAAACAGAACGCTTTATACAGAACCAGTAAGAAAGAAGCATTATCCCTCATGACTGACACGATTGGCGCCGGCCAGCCCGGCCAAGACGCTTTCCCGCCCGTCGAGGAGCTGAGCTATGAGCAGGCACGCGACGAACTTATCGAAACCGTGAAGATCCTCGAGCTCGGGCAGATGGGCTTGGACGAGTCCCTGAAATATTGGGAGCGCGGCGAGGCATTAGCCAAGGCCTGCGAGGCACACCTCGACGGCGCTTCCAAGCGCGTAGAGGAAGCCCTCCGCAAGAATGCGGACAGCCCGGACAACGCAGAAGCACAAACGGAAACAGGAGAGGTTTAGATGAAGATTTACGGCTACCCGGGAGATCGCGTCGACTTCGTCTCCAAGTCAGGCGGAGCAGGGGCCATGGTCTTTGGTGATCCGCGCCAGCTCGCCGAGGAATTCTTCGGCACCCCGCACACCGACAACGGCGAAGAAATCAGCTACTTTTCCGGCTCCATTGTCTTGCGCTTCACCGAAGGGAAACTCAGCGAGGTCTCTTTATTCCCAGGCAAGTCCAAGCACGAAAAGGTGGATATCTACCTTGGCAAGACCCGCCTGAGCGGCCTGGACCCCGAGACCCTGCGCAGCGCTGCTGGCGACGCGGTCGAGGTGGAATGGGACGGCGCGCTGCAGAGCGTGACGTTTCGCTGACTAGTTACTCGCTGATGACGCTGCCGTCCTCAGCGATCTGGAGCGGCTTGGCCTCGACAAATGCGGTCAAAGCCGCCTCATAATCCGCGTCGGAGGCAGAGCCGGTAAGGATAAGGCGGGCATCGCCCAAGTCCGTGATCCACAGGGGGCGAACGTCCTTGTCGTCGCTGCTCAGGATTTCCACGTCCTGACCCGCTACCTCACGCCGCTCGGAGTTGGCTCGATAGTTGGAATCGTAAGCGGTGGGGACATCCTCAAGCGCTAGCTGGGTCTGTGCCGACTCAACGTATCCTTCATTCGCGGTCAGCCAGCTCACAACGGCACCGGACTCGCTGCCCACTTGCTTGCGCCGCGCGGCCGTCGGCTGCCAGCCCTCCGGCATGACAGGTTCGCGAATGACCGCCCCGCTACCGCGCGCTTCCATCTCCAGGAAGGTAGCGGCATCCACATTCTGCACAGGCCCGGACTTTTCCGGATTTATCGAGCACAGTCCCGTTGCCCCGACGGCCAGGAACATCATGATGAGGATGATGCCCACCGTCAGGGTGATATCACGCGCGTCCTCAAAAATCTTTGGTTTATCTTCAGATGCCACCCGCCCAGTATGGCACGACGCCTCCGACACACGCGACAGCGCCCTCTCACCTGCCTTTTCGGTAGGTGGTGCACCCCCGCCCCTCTTCTGGGGGAGGCATTCGGGCTTGAGTGGGCAGGAAAAGTGGAAGAATAGAATTTGTATTCCGGGTTGTCCCCCACCCCGGGCCGAGCCACCTGAAAAGAAAGGGACTAATCACACATGTCTGATAACACGTCTTATATCCCCGACCGCAACCTAGCCATGGAGCTGGTGCGCGTCACCGAGGCAGCAGCGCTCGCCTCGGGTCGCTGGGTTGGCCGTGGGCAGAAGAATGAAGGTGACGGCGCCGCGGTGGATGCTATGCGCAAGCTCATCAACTCCGTCGAGATGAACGGCGTCGTCGTCATCGGCGAGGGCGAGAAGGATGAGGCCCCGATGCTCTTCAACGGCGAGAAGGTCGGCACCGGCCAGGGCGCCGAGATGGACATCGCCGTCGACCCGGTTGACGGCACCCGCCTCATGGCTGAGGGCCGCCCGAACGCTATTTCCGTCATTGCTGCTGCCGAGCGCGGAACCATGTACGATCCGTCCGCTGTTTTCTACATGAAGAAGATTGCTGTTGGCCCCGAGGCGGTCGGCGCCATCGACCTCAATGAGTCGGTGGCATGGAACGTGAAGTCCGTGGCCAAGGCCAAGGGCATCAAGCCGGCTGACCTGACCGTCGTCGTGCTCGACCGCCCCCGCCACGATGACCTCATCCGCGAGATCCGTGAAGCCGGCGCCAAGGTTCGCCTCATCATGGACGGTGACGTTGCCGGCGCCATCGCCACCTGCCAGGACAGCAACTCCATCGACCTCATGATGGGCATTGGCGGCACCCCGGAGGGCATCATTACCGCCTGCGCCATGAAGTGCATGGGCGGTGAAATCCAGGGCAAGCTGTGGCCCAAGGATGAGGAGGAAGCAGAGAAGGCCCGCAAGGCCGGCCACGACCTCGACCGCGTCCTCACCACCAACGACCTGGTTTCCTCCGAAAACTGCTACTTCGCCGCTACCGGCGTGACCAATGGCGATATGCTCCGTGGTGTCTCCTACCGCCCGAACGGCGCCACCACCCGCTCTCTGGTCATGCGCTCCAAGTCCGGCACCATCCGCTACGTCGACTCCATCCATAAGCTGGCTAAGCTGCAGGAATACTCCGTGGTGGACTACACCAACCCCCACGATCAGGAAAGCTAGTCCACTTTCCCAGGAAGAGTGCTACGGTGGCCATGAATGCCGTGCCACGGCACACATAAAGAACCCAACAAAACTTATTTCACAGAAAAGGTGAATTCATGACTGAATACCGCATTGAACACGACACCATGGGCGAGGTAAAGGTTCCGGTCGACGCCCTGTGGCGTGCCCAGACCCAGCGCGCCGTGGAGAACTTCCCGATCTCCGGCCGCGGCCTCGAAGATGCTCAGATCCGCGCACTCGGCCTCCTCAAGGCTGCCTGCGCCCAGGTAAACAAGGACTCCGGCAAGCTGGATGCGGAGAAGGCTGACGCCATCATCGCCGCTGCCACCGAGATCGCAGAGGGCAAGCACAACGATGCCTTCCCGATCGATGTCTTCCAGACCGGCTCTGGTACCTCTTCCAACATGAACACCAACGAGGTCATCGCCTCCATCGCCCACAACAATGGCGTGGAGATCCACCCGAATGACCACGTGAACATGGGCCAGTCCTCCAACGACACCTTCCCCACCGCAACCCACGTTGCGGCAACTGAGGCTGCCGTCAATGACCTCATCCCGGGCCTCAAGGTGCTCCACGACTCTCTTCTGGCCAAGGCCAAGGAATTCGCTGACGTGGTCAAGTCCGGCCGTACCCACCTGATGGACGCCACCCCGATCACCCTGGGCCAGGAGTTCGGCGGCTACGCTCGCCAGATCGAGCTCGGCATCGAGCGCGTTGAGGCCACCCTGCCACGCTTGGGTGAACTGGCTATCGGCGGCACCGCTACCGGTACCGGCCTGAACACCGACGCTGAGTTTGGCGGCAAGGTCACCGAGGAGCTCAAGAAGCTCACCGGCATTGACCAGCTCTCCGAGGCCAAGAACCACTTCGAGGCCCAGGCTGCCCGCGATGCCCTCGTCGAGTTCTCCGGCGCCATGCGCACCGTGGCTATCTCCCTCAACAAGATTGCCAACGACATTCGTATGATGGGCTCCGGCCCGCTGACCGGTCTGGCAGAAATCCACCTCCCGGACCTGCAGCCGGGTTCCTCCATCATGCCGGGCAAGGTCAACCCGGTCCTGAGCGAGGCCGCCACCATGGTGGTCAGCCAGGTCATCGGTAACGACGCCGCTGTTGCTTTCGGCGGCTCCAACGGCCACTTCGAGCTCAACGTCTACATCCCGATGATGGCCCGCAACGTCCTCGAGTCCTCCCGCCTGCTGGCAAATGTCTCCCGCGTCTTCGCCGAGAAGTGCATCGACGGCATCGAGGCCAACGAGGAGCGCATGAAGAAGTTTGCGGAGTCCTCCACCTCCATCGTCACCCCGCTGAACTCCAAGATCGGCTACGAGAACGCCGCCAAGGCAGCTAAGCACGCGCTGAACGAGAAGATCACCGTCCGCGAGGCAGTCATCGACCTCGGCTTCGTCGACGGCGAGAACCTCACCGAGGAAGAGCTCGATGAGCGCCTCAACGTTCTCACCATGACCAACCGCGACCGCGACAACTTCTAAGCTCGCTTTCGCCCACGCCGCCGCTCTCCTTCGGGAGGGCGGCTTCGCCGTTTTCCCATCCACCCCGCTGGGCCAACAACAGGGTCGGGGTAGCCAAACTGCCCGATCTGCCAAAGTTATAGCCTCTGATTCAAGATCTGGCAATAACTTCGTCAACTAGGGCAGTTTTAGGCTTGAGAGTTTCTTTCCTAGCCATCACTTCGCGCCCTTCGCGCTCACGGCGAGCCTTAACCAGCCACAGCCCACGCTGCCGGTGGACGCGAAGGATGGGGTTGCTGTTCTTATCTCCTTTCCTGTGCGCTGCGCCATAAAGATCGTCCCGTCATCATGAGAATCACCAGCATTGCACTTGGTGCAAACTTGCACCGAGTGTAGGATTGCACTCTGTGCAAGAAGAATTGTCATTACGCGAGCAAAAACGCCTAAAAACTCGCCTACGTATAGAGGATGCTGCCACCCTCTTGGTAGACGAGCACGGCTTTGCTGCAGTCACGGTGGAGGAGATTTGTGAGAAGGCCGGTATTTCCCGGCGTACTTTCTTTAATTATTTCGATTCCAAGGACTCAGCTGTTCTGGGCAACCCCAGCCAAGAATTTTCCCAGGAGCAGAAGAGCTATTTGCTCGAAACCCCCACGGAGAACCTCTTCAAGCTGGCCGTAGACCTCATCAAGGAACACCTCATTGGACAGCACGCCAACAGGGAGATTGCTGAGCGACGCCGCCGTATCTCCCGCGATGCGGACGCAGCGGCGGCGTCCTTAAGTAGAAAGCGTGCCAAGTCCAACGAAGTCCTTGAGCTACTCACCCAGCGGCTGGAGAAGGAGCCAGCGTTAAAGACCATGCCGGATGTCTCCCCGCACACGGAGGCACTCCTCATTGCTGTCACCATCCGTGAGGCTTTCTGGTTGGCCACCACCTCCCCAGACTTCAGCTGCGACATCCCCTTTGAGCAGCGCTTTGATTCCGCACTCATGCTCATCAACAACTATTCGAAAGGACTTTCATGGTAGCTACCGCGAAACCGTCGGCGTCCCACGCTGACAACGGCAAGCCGGAAAACAACCTTGCCCTCGTCTTCTCTGCCCTCGTGCTCACCATGTTGATGAGCTCCCTGGGGCAGATGATCTTCGCTTCCGCCCTGCCCACCATCGTCGGCGAGCTCGGCGGCGTCGACCACATGAGCTGGGTTATCTCCGCCTTCCTGGTCACCATGACCATCGCTATGCCCATCTCCGGCAAGCTCGGTGACATGATGGGCCGCAAGTGGCTCTACATCGGCGGCATTGCCACCTTCGTCATCGGTTCCGCCGTGGGCGGCTTCGCCAACTCTATGAACCTGCTCATCATCGGCCGCGCGATTCAGGGCTTCGGCGCTGGATTCATGATGATTTCCTCCCAGTCCATCATTGCTGAGGTCACCACAGCTCGTGAGCGCGGCAAGTTCATGGGCATCATGGGCGGCGTTTTCGGCTTGTCCTCCGTCCTCGGCCCAGTCCTCGGTGGCTGGTTCACTGATGGTCCCGGCTGGCGCTGGGGCCTGTGGATGAATATCCCCCTCGGTCTTCTCGCCATGACCGTTTGTGTGCTCGTTCTGCACCTGCGCGTTGGTGATACTGACTTGCGCAAGTTTGATGCCTTGGGCGCCACGTTCATTGCCATCACGACCGCCTCGCTCATCCTCATGACCACCTGGGGCGGCACCCAGTATGAGTGGTCGGATCCCGTCATTCTCACCTTGGCCGTCATCGTTGTGATCGGTGCTGTCATCACGGTCTTCGTCGAGAAGCGGGCCAAGGAGCCTCTGATCCCAGTTCTGCTGTTTAAGAACCGCAACATGGTGCTCACGACGGCCGCCGGCATGGTGCTGGGGCTGGCTATGTTCGGCGTGCTGGGCTACATGCCGACCTACCTGCAGATGGTGCATACACTGACGCCGACCAAGGCGGGCCTCATGATGATCCCGATGATGCTCGGCATGATCGGCACATCTACCACAGTGGGATTCATCATCGCCCGAACTGGCCACTACAAGCGCTACCCCATCATCGGTCTCGCCATTACGGCAGGCGCGCTGTTCTGGATGTCGAAGCTGACTGTGGATACCTCCCTGACTCAACTTGGCGCTGAGTTCCTCGTCTTCGGCATCGGCCTCGGCTTCGTCATGCAGGTGCTCGTTCTCATCGTTCAGAACTCCTTCCCCGTGGCACTGGTGGGCACCGCAACGGCGGCCAACAACTTCTTCCGCCAGATCGGTTCCGCCATGGGTGCCTCCTTGGTGGGTTCGCTGTTCATCCACAACATGAAGGATGAGTTGGCAGCCAACATGCCTGCCGCCATTGCTTCCATGGGCAAGGCTGGCGCGCCCTTTGCAGAAAAGTTCAGCGCTGAGGGCGGCGGTTCCTCTAGCCTGACCCCGTCGATGGTGGCACAGCTTCCGGACCCCATCCGCGACGTCATCCTCAACGCCTACAACGACGGCCTCACCCCGGTCATCCTGCTCATGGTCCCGATGGCTATCATCGCTCTCCTGCTCATCCTGCCGGTGCGGGAGGAGCACCTCAAGGAGACCATCGACTAGGACGTCGGTCCCCGCTCAACAACAAGAAATCCTCGCTACGAACAATGACGTAGCGAGGATTTTTCATACCAGAGTATTTAACGCAGAATTCCCAACTGGCGAGCCACCTGGGCAGCTACGCCAATGAGCGCAAGCACGCCTGCAATGATGCCCACGATGGTTCCAGCATCCGCACCACCGGAGCTTAGGTTTCCAGCAAGAGACTTCTTGGTCACCTGCACGATCTTGGTGACTTGGTTGTCCGACAACTGGGGCTGACCATTGCGCACCACATAGGTGTTAAAGGTGACGGTCACGGTTCCCTCCGACTTAGCCTCGTAGGTACCGTCCTCGTTGACTTTAAGAACCTCAGGATCGCTTGAGCTTGGCGACGCCACCGGCACCCCTAGCTTCGCTCCCCAGAATCCATCGATGCTCAAGCCCAGGCTGCCTTGGCTTCCCACCGAGGTGCCTCCAGTCGTCATCAGTTCGGCATCATTGACTGCACTTTCCGGCACAGCGATGGGGAATGCGTGGCGGCCGGTGATGCGAGCGGGTTCACCCGGCATATCGCGATTGGAGAAGAAGCCTGCGGTGACCTTTCCTACCTGTGCCTGAGCAAAAGTTACGTGAACGGGATCAATGATCGAGTAGAAGTGGCCATTCTGTGGATTCCTTTGTCCGTTTGCACGAACAAGCTGTTCCCACTCACTGGAGCCTTGGTTGCTATCCGTCGACCACGATGCAATAGCGCCCGGCATGTCTGCCGTGGTGAGATTTTCTCCGGCCAACAGATTATCGATGACCCCAAAGGCCCCTACCCCAGGGAGCCGCTCGTGGTTGAAATCCAAATTCTCCTCCGCAGCGCGCTGCAAAACCGCGTGCTCAAGGCCACGATCCCAAGAAATCGCATTCATATACTCTTCACGGGTGTGATAGCCCGCAGCGGCAGCTGCCTGCTGCAGCGTTGCACCGTCGAAGGGAAGATTCGCATCCCAAGCCTTGCCGCGCAGCTGACGAACTTGGCGGGTAACCAAGTCAATGTCGGATTGCATGACCGGCTCGGCAAAGACATATGCCAGAGCGCCATCGGGATAGTTAACGTTGAGCTCTGCTACAGGAACGGAGCCAGCAGGTGGAAACTCAGCAGCCGTGGCAACGGGCGCTACAAAAGCACCGGTCGACACGACTACGGCGGTAGAAAGGGCAAGCACAGAGGTGCGGAAAGACATGATTCGCCTTCGATAGAGAGTGGATGAGAACAGGTTCTATTCTATCCCCACTCCTGCCCTGATATTAGAAAAGTGAGATAATTACTTCCTCTTCTCGTTGGCTGCTGCCTTCTTTTCCTCCGGCTTAGGCAGAAGCAACTCGTATACATCGGTATCGCGCCACTGGCCGGCGAGCTCGCCGTAGGTCATCTTTGCCATGTGGGAGTAGGTGCCCACCTTGACGAAGCCGCGGGACTTGTGCAGCCCGGCAGAACCTTCGTTCTCCGGGAAGATCCATGAGTGGATGGCCCACTTGTGCAGGTCACGGCATACCTCGATGAGCTGATCCAACAAGGCGCCGCCAATACCGCGGCCCTGGGCCTCTTTGCTCAGGTAAATGGAATCCTCCACCACGCCGTGGAACACGGTGCGGGTAGACGCTTGCGCAGCGCAGACCCAGCCGAGAACCTTCGAGTCATCGTCCGCCTCCACCGCAACGAAGACTGACGACATGATCTTGACGTTCTTAAACTCCTCGAAGGTCAGCGACCGGGTCTCGTAGGTAGCGTGGCCGGTGTTGAGGCCCTGCTCGTAGATTTCGCGCATTTGCGGGTAGTCCGCCGCAGTGAATGGACGGATGCGGAAATCCTTCTTCTTGTCTTTCGCGTTGTCGCTCATAGGACAATTATTACTGAGCACGCACGACCAATGCCAAGCAGACCCCTACAAGATCGCCATTCGCGAACGAGTTAGTTCTCACCTTCCAGCAAATCGGTGACAAGTTCCGCAATGGCAGAGCGCTCAGAGCGCTGCAACGTGATGTGAGCGAAGAGCTCATGCCCTTTGAGCTTTTCAATGACTGCCTGCACACCGTCGTGCCGGCCCACGCGCAGGTTATCTCGCTGCGCCACGTCATGGGTCAGTACCACGCGCGATCCGCGGCCCAAACGGGACAAGACAGTCAGCAACACGTTGCGCTCCAACGACTGGGCCTCATCGACGATGACGAAGGAATCGTGCAGGCTGCGGCCGCGGATATGGGTCAGTGGGAGAACTTCCAAGAGGCCTCGGTCTTGGACTTCATCCATGACGTTTTCCGATACGAGACCCTCCAACGTGTCGTAGACCGCCTGCGCCCACGGGTTCATCTTCTCACTCTCGGAGCCAGGCAGGTATCCCAGGGACTGCCCACCCACCGCATACATCGGGCGGAAAACCACGATGCGGCGGTGTTCCCCACGCTCCAGCACAGCTTCTAGACCGGCGCACAAGGCCAACGCAGACTTACCGGTACCTGCACGGCCTCCAATGGACATGATGCCCACGGAAGGATCCAGCAGCAGATCCAAAGCTACCCGCTGCTCAGCCGAGCGCCCCTGGAGACCAAAGACATTCGCATCACCGCGTACCAAGCGCACTGCGCCCTCGGCTGTCATGCGGCCCAGCGCTGATTGCCCGCCTGCCTGCAGCGTCACGCCACAGTGCACCGGAAGGTCCTCGACGCGGGTGCCGGCGGTGGTCACTGATCCGTCGATAAGCACCTCGCCTTCCCCATAGAGCTCATCGATGACCTCCGCGGTGGTCTGCACCGTAGCCATACCGGTGTATCCCGTGAGCACAACGTCCTGCGCGTGGTACTCATCTGCCTGCAGGCCCACGGCGCCCGCCTTAACGCGCAGCGGAACATCCTTGGTCACCAGGACGGTGTCCTTGCCCTCGTGCTGCAGGTTGAGCGCGCAGGCCAGGATTCGGTGGTCTCCCTCCGGCCCACGGAAGGCCGCTGGCAGCAAGGACTGATCCTGGTGATTCAGCTCCACGCGCAGCGTTCCGCCCGCGGCGTTGACGGGAAGAGGCTGATCCAGCGCCTCATAGGTAGCGCGGAGGTCCTCCAAAAAGCGAAGAGCTTGGCGGGCGAACCAGCCAAGCTCCGGGTGATGACGTTTTCCTTCCAACTCAGAGATAACGACGATGGGCAGCACCACATCGTGCTCTGCGAATTTACGCAACGCCCAAGGGTCGGAGAGAAGGACGGAGGTATCGATGACATAGGTCTTGGTAACCACAGCGGCCTCGTGCGGCTGCTCGGTCAGGACGGAAGGATTGGTCATAGCGGCAGGGTTCTCCCTTGTTATGCCCGCCCCAACTCAACGACCTGGGTGGGCATGGTGAAGCTGGTGGTTTTTCGAACTGTCCGGACGTCCCTGTGAACCTCCGGACACCGTCCACGCTAGAGAGCAAAGGTTGAAATTACATGGGTGCAAGATGAACAGTATTAAAACGACAATCCCCAGAGCCACACCATCCCCACCAGTCGGCTCGCTCCCTCACAAACCACAAAGAAATGCTCCGCACTGGTTTTACAGTGCGGAGCATTTCTTAGAAAGCTGGCTCTATTGTGAGCCCTCTTAGTTAATGGTGGCCTCGTACTCGCCGGACTCACCCTGCATCCAGGAAATGGTGCCGTTGGCGAATTCCTGTACCCAGCCGTTGCCCTCGGCCTTCTCCGGGGCGGTCGGCAGACCAACCTTGCTGTCCAAGCCGCCTTCCTCGGTCCAGGTCTCAGCGATCTTGCCGATGATCGGCTGGGAGCCATCGTCCTCGCTGAATGCCAGCAGCTTGTCCTTGGCGAAGGTAGCAACGCTACCGGCATCGGTGGACTCGATGGACTCCGGATCGCCCCACTCGGCGGCCTTGTCCTTGATGGCCTGCGCAAAGTCGGCAGGGACCTCTACATCACCGTTAGCGGTGGAGACGCTCTCCTTATCGCCCTTGGCACCCTCAGAATCAGCGGAATCCGCGTCGGAGGACTCCGCCTCAGAGGAATCAGCACCCTCGGAATCGGAAGCCTCAGAATCAGAAGCCTCAGCGGACTCGGAACCGTTGATGGAGTCCTTAGCCTCATTAGCAGCGGAACCGGCAGCATCGGTAGCGTCGGACGCGGCGGACTGTGCAGCGTCGCCAGCGTCCTTAGCGGCGTCCTCGGCATCGGAGCAGGCAACGACACCCAGGGACAGGGTGGCAGCGGCGATACCAGCAGCGAAACGACGAGTCATCTTCTTCATTATCTAAACCTTTCTCTTTTGTTGAGCACTGTTCTAAGTACTTTTGTTGGGAACGAAGTCCACCGTAGGCTCGGCCGCGGCCGCCCCGCCACCGATGCACCTATGATTTGACAACAAAGAGCCTTCCTTATCTACGTTTCCGCTGCTGAGACCCCCTATATCTTTTCGATAACGGTTTGGAAATCGAGCCCTTGTGAGACTTTCCTTGCGACTTTCTGCGTGCTTGTTTAGCCTTTGCTTTGTCACGGGCACTGCGCTTCTCAGCAACATTGCGGGAAGAATTCCGCGTCCTTCCCTTCGCCACGCCGACGAAATCCTGAATCTCGTCACCATCGTCTGCTCGGCGCCACACCAAAGCGATCTCCGTGCGCGCAACAGTGGGATCCTCCAAGCCCAGTGCCACGACTTGCTTCTTGCTGAGCACCTTCAGCAGCGGTCGAGGTGCGATGGCCACGCCCACGTTGGCTGCCACAACTTGGAGAGCGGTACGCAGGGCAGGGACGTCGACGCTGCCATCCTGCGCAATCCGGTAATTCACGATCTCTTCGGCGACATCCTCCGGTGTAATGTCCTCCCCTACCTCGGCGTACACGGAATCCTTCGGAACTGCGATCCCAGGCGCTTCCTCGTACAGCCGAACCACATGGAAGCTGTCATCGACCCGTAGATCTGGCAGGCGGGTCAGAGCAAGGTCAGCTTCCTGGGCAAGAAGAGCCGCCATCGCATCATCGGCGTCGGCGGTCACCAGGGACTCGAGAGAATGCGAGTCACGGTAGCGGCGAAACCATTTACCGGGTTCTGTACCAGTGCAAAAGACAAGGCGGAGCATGCACCTCATACTACGGTGCTGCTAGCGTGGTGAGCGTGACTGATACCCCGAATAATGAAACCCCAGCCAACGAAACCCAGCAGCCTTCCGGTACCGCCATGCGCGCGCAAACCGCAGCTAAAAAGCTGGGCATCTACCTGCCGGCCGCCCCGGAGGAGTTTCAAGCCAATGCAGTAACGCACGCGCAATTGCGCGACTTGCAGGAGAACCCGCCGGAATGGCTGGCCACCCTGCGCCGCGAGGGCCCGCACCCGCGCCCGGTGGTGGCACAGAAGCTGGGCATTTCCGTGACCGCGCTGAAGAAGAACGACATGGACCGCCCTCTGACCACCGCAGAAATCAAAGAGCTCCTCAGCGCAATGCCCGAGTGGCTCGAGGCCGCCCGGAAAGCTCACGCTGAGGAGCGCAAGGAAGCTTAGACCAGCTTCCAGTCCTCAAGGCCGTCGTAGAGCGGGAAGTCCGCGGCGACCTTCTCCACGCGGGCACGCAGCTTGGCGACGTCCGCGTTCTTACCATTTGCCAGCGCGGTACCGATGACATCGGCCACCTCGGTGAAGGCCGCCGTGTCGAGGCCGCGGGTGGCCAAGGCCGGGGTACCAATGCGCAGGCCGGAGGTGACCATCGGCGGGCGCGGATCGTTCGGAACCGCGTTGCGGTTCACGGTGATGCCGACCTCGTGGAGGAGGTCCTCTGCCTGCTGGCCATCGAGCTCAGAGTTGCGCAGATCCGCCAGGACGAGGTGCACGTCGGTGCCGCCGGTGAGAACGTCGACGCCCGCCTTGGTGCAATCCTCAGCGGTCAGGCGCTCAGCCAGAATGCGAGCGCCCTCCAGGGTGCGCTCCTGGCGCTCCTTGAACTCCTCGGTGGCCGCAATCTTGAGAGCAATAGCCTTTGCCGCGATGACGTGCATGAGCGGACCACCCTGCTGGCCCGGGAAGACGTTGGAGTTGATCTTCTTGGCAAAGTCCTGCTTGGCCAAGATAATTCCGGAGCGCGGGCCACCAAGCGTCTTGTGCACGGTGGAGGACACAACATCGGAGTGCGGCACCGGGGAGGGGTGCAGACCGGCGGCCACGAGGCCCGCGAAGTGCGCCATATCCGTCCACAGGTAGGCGCCGACCTCATCGGCGATGGAGCGGAAGGCCTCAAAGTCGATGGTCCGCGGGTAGGCGGACCAACCAGCAATGATCACCTGCGGCTTCTCAGCCAGAGCCTGCTCGCGGACCTTGTCCATGTCGAGGCGCATGGTCTCCGGGTCGACCTCATACGCGGCAACGTCGTAAAGCTTGCCGGAGAAGTTCAGCTTCATACCGTGGGTCAGGTGACCACCATGAGCCAAGGACAGGCCCATGATCTTGTCACCCGGCTGGATCAACGACGCCAGCACCGCAGCGTTGGCCTGGGCACCGGAGTGCGGCTGGACGTTGGCAAATTCGGCGTCGAAAAGCGCCTTGGCACGATCGCGAGCCAGGTCCTCCACGACATCAACGTGCTCGCAGCCGCCGTAGTAGCGGCGCCCCGGGTAGCCCTCTGCGTACTTGTTGGTGAGAACAGAACCCTGCGCCTGCAGAACGGCGCGGGGGACGAAGTTCTCCGAAGCAATCATCTCGAGGGTATCGCGCTGACGAGCGATCTCACCAGAAATAGCATCGAAGACCTCGGGGTCAAGATCGCGCATCTCCTGGTAGCGCACGTCTGAATTGTTCGTAGTCGTCATGAAAGCGTGGTGTCCCTTCCTACAGATGGTCAAGATAGCCAGCGGCGCCCGCTCGCAGCACAACACCACCGGCTTTAGAAATCGCCGAAGCTAGTTCTACATCCTAACGCCCCTATCCCCCGCGCGGGGGCCTCTAAGAATCTTTTCATTCGGGGCAATTGCACGAGGCGCCGGATGCAGTGCGACAATAGTCGGCATGGCGCGAATGACCGATGCGAGCCCGTACCTCGATTTTGACCGCGATACGTGGCGTGCCCTGCGTAAATCCATGCCACAGGTGTTGACGGCCACCGAGGTGGAAAAACTCCGTGGTATTGGTGACCGCATCGATCTCACCGAGGTGGCTGAAGTCTATCTGCCGCTATCCCGTCTCATTCACATGCAGGTGGAGGCCCGCCAGAAACTCACCGCCGCCACCGAGGCCTTTTTGGGTAACCCACCGACGCACGTGCCTTTCGTCATCGGCGTCGCCGGCTCCGTCGCCGTGGGTAAATCGACGACGGCGCGCTTGCTCCAAGTGCTCTTGGAACGCTGGGATTCCCACCCGAAGGTCGACCTCGTCACCACCGATGGTTTCCTCTACCCCACCGCCTACCTCAAAGAGCATGGGCTAATGCAGCGCAAGGGCTATCCGGAGTCTTATGACCGCCGCGCGCTCATGCGATTTGTTACCGACGTTAAATCCGGCAAACCACTGGTTACCGCACCGCTGTATTCGCACGTGTCCTATGACATCGTCCCCGATGAATTCCAAGAGGTCCGGCAACCGGACATCCTCATCCTGGAAGGCCTCAACGTCCTGCAGACCGGGCCAACCCTCATGGTGTCGGATCTCTTTGACTTCTCTGTCTACGTCGATGCCCGCGTGGACGACATTGAGAAGTGGTACATCGACCGCTTCCTCAAACTCCGGCACACTGCCTTCCGCGAGCCGGGCGCGCACTTCGCTTCCTTCGCGGACATGACGGATGAGGAAGCCTACGCGCAGGCACGTGAGATCTGGCAGTCCATCAACCTGCCCAACCTCATTGAGAATATTTTGCCCACCCGGGTGCGCGCTTCCCTGGTTCTGCGCAAAGGTTCACACCATTTGGTGGAACAGGTCAGGATGCGCAAGCTCTAGGCGGCGTCACCCGGCTAGCGCCCAAAGCGGCGCGAGCGCTGAGAATAGTCGCGCAAGGCGCGCAGGAAATCCACCCGGCGAAATGCTGGCCAGTAGGTATCCGTGAACCAAATCTCGGAATAGGCTGCCTGCCACAGAAGGAACCCGGACAGCCGCTGCTCACCGGAAGTGCGGATGACGAGGTCGGGGTCCGGCAACCCTTTGGTGTACAGGTTGCCCGTGATGGCCTCCGCAGTCACGTTCTCCGCGATTTCTTCAGCGCTCAGCCCCTTGCGTGCTTCACTGCGGATCAGGTTCTGCACGGCATCCACAATTTCTTGGCGCCCGCCGTAGCCCACCGCAATATTGACGATGACACCTTGGTGATCCTCGGTAGCCTCAGCCGCACTCTGCATCTTGGCTGTGACCTGCTCGGGGAGCAGATCTAGGTGCCCGACCAGGCGGATCTGACAATCCAAGTCACCCTGGGAGAGGTGCGTGACGACATCCGAGATGATGTCGAAAAGCAACTGCACTTCCTGCTCGCTGCGCTTCAAGTTTTCCGTCGACAGCAAGTAGATAGTGACGACTTCAATGTCGGTGCCCTGGCACCACGAAATCATCTCACTGATCTTCCGCGCGCCTTGCCGGTGGCCGTGGCTGATATCCGTAAAGCCCGCCTCGCGCGCCCAGCGGCGATTGCCATCCGCCATGATTGCCACGTGGCGTGGTTGCGGTTTGTTTTTAATCTCACGCGTTAGGCGCGCCTCATAGAGGGGGTATAGGAGCTGGCTTAGGAACTTCACGGTGGAGAAACGTCCTCTGCGTTAAAAGATGGACTTCTTGCTGTTATCGAGGATGCCGGCTTCCTTCATTGCCGCATCGACCGCCTCATCATCAAAAGGATCGATGCCATGATCCTGCGCGAACATGGTGCGGCGGCGGAAGCGCGAATAGCGGCGGTGAAAGTTCCAGCCTGCAAAAAGCACGGCCACTCCCATGAGAACGAGGATCAGCAAACCAATGGGCGAGGCCTTACCGAACTCCGGTCCCACCGGCCCGCTTTGGCTCCCTTGGGCGAGCAGGGCGACGTCATGCGCCGCGAAGTACAAAGCGTTCATACTTTAAGATTCCCCTACTTCCGGGATTCCCGCAAATAGGTCGTCCTCTGGTAGTGAGGACGAGACACGGGTCTTGGCCAACTCGAACTCCTCCGTTGGCCAATGCTCCTGCTGCACGGCGACGGGCGTAGCGAGGAAAGCACCAGCCGGATCGATTTGGGTGGCGTGCGCGCGCAGGGCGTCCTCCCGGTTTTGGAAGTAATCCGCGCACTCTACCTGCGTGGTCACGCGCGCCATGATGTCACCAAAAGCGGTGTCCCAGCGCGCCAGCATCGGCTCATAGGGGCTAATCTTTCCCTCTTCTACAAGGAGGTCGTGAAAGATCTTCATTCTCTGGTACACGAAACCGTGCGTGTAGTAGAGCTTCTGCGGCTCCCACGGCTCTCCCAATTCTGGGTGGTAGGCGGCATCGCCCGCCTTCTCCCACGCCAACATAGAAGCACGGTAGACCATGAGGTGATCCGGGTGCGGGTAGCCACCGTTTTCGTCATAAGTAATGATGACTTGGGGGCGGAACTCCCGAATGATCTCCACGAGTTCTTGGGCCACATCATCATCTTCTTTGAGAGCAAAGCAGCCCTCAGGCAGCAGGTCCTTGATATTGGGGGCCAGCGGATTACCCGGAAGGCCTGAGTCCACGTGCCCGAGCCACCGGTGCTGTACCCCCAAGGCGGCGGCGGCCTTCGCCATTTCTTCACGACGAATACTGCCCATGTTCTCGAGGACGCCGGGGCGGTCCATGGCTGGGTTGATGATGTCGCCCCGCTCACCGCCGGTGCAGGTCACGACGAGGACTTCCGCTCCCTCCGCGGCATACTTCGCGGTCGTCGCAGCACCCTTCGAGGATTCATCGTCAGGGTGCGCGTGAATAGCCAAAAGGCGCTTTGTGCTCACTGGGTGATACATCTCCCTACATCGCTTCTTTAAACAGAGGCCCAGTCTAGTGGATAGTAACTTCGTAGCGACCGTTGGATAGAATCAGACTCATGTCTGACGCCCATCCTGCTTCTCGCTCCGCACGCGCACGGTCTCGCTACGGTTCCTCGTCCTCCTCTGCTCGCACGGGGAAATCCTGGACCAATCGGGCCCTAGTCCTGATTTTCCTGGGCATGCTGGTGGCGGCCGTCGTCTTTGGCGTGCAGTACGTGCGCAGCCAACAGAAAATTAACGCGGACATCTCCTATGTCACCCACGAGATTCTTTCCGACGATACCGCCCGCGTGTGGGTAGACATCACCCGCAACCGCGTGGAGGAGCCTGCCTATTGCATCGTGCAGGCTTTTGACTATTCCAAGGCAGAGGTGGGCCGCCGCGAAATTGCCGTGCCGGCTGGCGGCGAAGCCGCCCAGCGCGTCGCCGTGGACATCCCTACCAATCACCCTGCCGTCGCCGGTGGCGTCTACGGCTGCTCCGGAAATATCCCCTCCTACCTCGATATCAGCACCATGGATTCTGCGGGTGAGGCAAACGCCGAGTAAAAGCCCAGCTATGCTAGTATGTTGAGCGTTCTGAATGGGCCGCGCCACCTGCGCTTTTAGGCCCAGTCTTTAAGAAATAAAACCGTTCATCAGGAACCGTCAACGGAAGGTTGCACTATGGCTGAGCAGCAGAAGCAGTACATCACCCCGGAAACCAAGGCCAAGCTCGAGGCCGAGCTGCAGGCCCTCATCGACCACCGCCCGGTCGTCGCCGCCGAGATTAATGAGCGCCGCGAGGAAGGTGACTTGAAGGAGAACGCGGGTTACGACGCCGCCCGCGAAATGCAGGACCAGGAAGAGGCCCGCATCAAGCAGATCTCCGAGGTTCTGGCTAACTCCACCACCGAGCGCACCGCCGTCCAGGAAGGCGTTGCCCACATCGGTTCTGTCGTCCATGTCTACTACAACGGTGACAAGGAAGACCGCGAGACCTTCCTTATCGGTACCCGCGCTGCGGCATCGGATAACAAGGATCTGGAGACCTACTCCGAGCAGTCCCCGCTGGGTGCTGCCCTCCTGGGTGCTGCTGAGGGCGAAACCCGCGAGTACACCGCGCCGAACGGCAAGACCTTGTCGGTGACCGTGGTCTCCGCGGCACCTTATGATTCCGCAAAGGCCGCAACTCCGCGCAAGTCCTAATTTATACTGCTCTTAGGTCATCGTTTTTCTGAGAAAGAGTTTTATCACATGAAGAAGTTCACTCGTTTCGCTGCCGCTGGTCTGGTTGTCTCCGCTGGACTCACCCTGGCTGCTTGCCACCCGCCGAGCGAGCAGGATTCCACTGAGAAGGTCGACACCGGTGCCACCTTCACCGGTGAGGCGCCGGGTGCTGGTGCATCCGAGTCCACCGCAGCAACGGCTGAGACTGAAGCCACGGCTGAGACTGAGGTTGCTCCGGCCGAGTACACCACTGCTCCGGTTCAGCAGTAGGCTCACCGTCAGCTTAAAGCGAAAGCGGCGTCCCGTTATTCGGGCGCCGCTTTTCGCGTTATGAGGTTATGAGAGAATATCCCTCACCCACGGCCCCTAGTTTTCTTCCCGGGCCCACTCGCCGATGACTCCGGGCAGCACCGCGGGCGCTTCACCGAGGAGATCTCGGCGGTTCGGATCGCGTTCAACCTGCGTGGTGACGGATTTGATCCTCTTTTCGCTTTCACCGCCGCGGGCTGCTCCGCCCATCATGGGCATCATCCGCATACCCGCGCCGCGGGTTTGTCCGCCGCCAGCCTTTGCGGCGCCTGCTCCCCCAGCGGCACCTACGACACTATTTGTACCGCCAGCGTTACCAATACCACCGGCGCTGCCGGCGCCGACGCCGCCAACTCCACCAGCGCCACCGATCACTCCTCCTCCGGCCATACTGCCTGCGCTTAGCGACGCCCTTCCGTCCCTCTGCAGTCCACTCCCCGCTACGGCCCCGGGAAGGCCACCGATAACCGGGTGCGTACCCGTCTGCGGTCCGCTGGGCGCAGTACCGAAGCCGCCCAGCCTCGCCGCTGCGGTCGTCGGATTCGCCGACATCTCCGGCAACCGGCCCAGCCCCCGGCCGCCGAGTCCGGCAACACCCCCAGGTAGTGCGTTGCCGCGCGCATTCGCAAGGCCAACGACGCCAAGTCCCTGCCCACCGGCACCGCTGCCCAGACCTCCTAGCCCGCTCAGACCAGCACCAATGTTCGGCGCGCCAATCTGAGTTGCCGACGTCCCCGGAATACCAGCATGAGACGGGTTCAGCGTTCCTACGCCTGCGCTCGCGGCCGACGTGTTCACGTCCGCCGCACTAACGGGTGCCAGCGAATCTCCGAAACCCAACTCGCTGAGGATCGTGCGTCCACGATCATGCAATGCGCTATGAAACTTCGCGATGTCACCAGCATCCATCCCAACGCTTTCAAGCCCCTGGATTTCACCGTCTGCAACGCCGAAGGAACCTGGCCCGACGGCGCCGCTTTCCATCGCCTCAGCTATCTGCTGCGGCCAGGCAACGCCTTCCGTAGTGTAGCGGGATCCATCACCTGCGACCGCGCCGAATTGGGTACTGACATCCCCACCACCGCTGGGTGGTGCCGCATCCATGAGCGCGTGCTGATAGGGCATGGCGGCAATAACCTGCTGTTGAAGCACGCCCTGCATATATCCCAACGCTGCCTGTTCTGCGGCCTCGCGTGCAACGGGATCTGGAATTGCTGCTACCTCGAAGGCCAAGGCGATTGCCTCTGGCTGCACATTCATCAGCTGTGCTTGGAAGCCGAACAGCTTTTGTTGCATGACCTCGGCATTGGCAATGAAGTGTGTTCCTGCCTGCGCAACTTCACGAATCTTCTGGGCCGCTCGCGTGGTGGCTTCGCTATCATTCTCCTCCTCCAACGACGCGGCCGAGTTTTCCAGCCCCGCAACGATATCGGCGACTTCTCCGCTCAAGGCTCTCCACCGCGCATTCGCTTCCGAGACATCCCAGAAACGGGTGCTGAACAAGTTGGATGCCAGTCCCATGATTGACGCACCGGTGTCAACGATGGGAACCGTAAACCCAAATGGGCTGTATCCCGGATCTGGTTGCGACACGATCGGCATCGCCTCCGCCGCGCCCCCGCCACCGGCGTCTGCGACATCCAGCCCTCTGCTGTTGAGCTCATCCTGTGATTCGAAGCCGGCAAGCTCGGTCTGGAGCGCCTCCCCGAGCCAAGAAACCTGTCCCCTAAACCCCTCCAAGGAATTACGCGCCGACCCCGGGTCGGTTGCCAGCACGCGTTGGTGGATTGCGCCGACTTCGCTTAAGCCAGTAACTGGAGAGAATCCTCCGTCAAGGGGGCTATGTGCCCGCTCCTTAGCAAGAGACAGATTTCGATCAAAGTTATGGATTGCTTCAACTTGTTGATTTAAATTTCCTTGATTAATAATCATCATTCACCCCCGAGCCCCCATCTAATTAGATGACGGCGCGTATTACCCTTTCAACGTTTTTACAGTTGCCCTTTATCGAATTAGCGCTAGACAAATTAGTCCAAGATAATGAGATTGAACCTTCGACTGTCTCCACATACCCCGTACACGTTGCATTCGCGATAAGCGATTCTTCAACCAAGTAGATTACTTCTCCGCCTCCTAGCTCAGCCTCGGTTCCATTAGGAAAAGCGGATCGAATCTCAGTAACCGAGTAATCCCTAGATTCTATGCTCACACTGGCTTTGCTTCCATCACGTTCCAGGGCCTCAAAACGACAAGATCGAAAACCAGTCTCCCGATTGATTTCACCCGTGAAAAGTAGTCCCAAATTTCTAAAAGCAGATTGAGCCTCCGCGGTACATGGATCAAACACCTGGAAGCCAGGCTCCGTACGATCAAATTCACCAAGTGGCGGTAGT
This sequence comes from Corynebacterium sp. HMSC072A04, assembly GCF_001809235.1. Lineage (NCBI taxonomy): Bacteria > Bacillati > Actinomycetota > Actinomycetes > Mycobacteriales > Corynebacteriaceae > Corynebacterium > Corynebacterium sp. HMSC072A04. Next base: position 85,136 of record NZ_KV796812.1, read on the forward strand.
ACCCCACCGCCCGCACGAGACTCACTGCTTGAAGCTTGAGACTCTCGCACCTTCGTGGCGGTGGCTTCAGCGACCCCCGAGTCCACTGAGCCACCGCCGGACATGTCGCCAGAAAAGTTGCTAAAGCCCCCCGAGTTATTACCATTGTCGCGAGCACTAAGGCCCAGCGGAGCTGCGCAGTTTGAAAGCACCCCTATACAAACCGCCACCAACGCAAGGCCCCCGATTCGCTTCATGGTTTCCCTTCAACCAACTTTTCTGACTATCAGAAGCCTCTCGCCAGAGCCAAGCTCAGCGAACGGCTTCTGCGACCAGAATGCACGAGAATGCGCAATATGTCGCGCCAACCCCACATAGCCCATTTTCAATGGGTTGCAAATAATGATGTATTAGATGCGAGTAATAAAAGGTTCATAAATAGGTGCTGGTCGTCGCCTGTAAGAATTGTGGGTGCGCGCCGTGAGACTCTTGTGCCTGCGCTGCCGATTATGACCATGCAGGTGCCCCCTAATTACAACACTGTTAACATTCGTTCGTCGTTTTTCACCCTGCAGGCACGACCCCATCGCGTGTTTCGGAAGTATGGACCAGATTCATCCTCACAGCAGTTCACAAAACCACCTATGACCTTGCATAAATTCCGCAGAGTAGGGTGACAAGCAATCGCAGAAAGTGATTCCAGGTCACACTCCATACCGCTGTCAAAGGTCACTCCGGAACACCGTGGACGGGATTCTTCATCCGTTTTTTGACTTGGGCGATCGAACATTTCTCCCAAGACAACGGTATCTTCTCGCCGATTTGCACTTTTTGCAAGGCTCGTTTCTTTCCTCTTCACGCCCCGCCGTATGTGGTGAGAAATTGCCAATTGAGGCACACAAATAATCGCAAGACCCCTGGCACACATGTACTAACAAAGGGGAAGGCACTCTTCTCATGCCTAGGACATCGGCACCTATCGCGCAGCACTGAGCTCCTTGCTTCCCCACGGGGGTTGTAGTTGCAAGCGAACCGGACATAGAAAACCGGCGGCCGGCACCCACAAGTGATTGTGGTGCCG
>NZ_KV796812.1:86295-87377 GCF_001809235.1 Corynebacterium sp. HMSC072A04
GGCCGGCACCCACAAGTGATTGTGGTGCCGGCCGCCGGTTCTTAAAGGCGGTACCGAGGCTAGTCCCTGAAGTAGCTCAGCAGACGGAGAATCTCGGTGTAGAGCCAGACCAGGGTCACGGCCAAGCCGAGAGCGATGCCCCAAGCATACTGAGCCGGAGCGCCCTGGCGGATGAGACGGTCAGCCTGATCGAAGTCCGTCATGAAGGACAGGGAGGCCAGAACGATACAGACCAAGGAGAAGATGATGGCAAGCATGCCGCCATCACGCAGCGGGTTAAAGCCGAAGAAGATAGCTCCCAGTAAGTTGCCCAGCGCCATCACAGCCACGCCGGCGATGAGGCCGAACATGATCTTGTTGAACTTCGGGGTGACCTTGACTGCACCGGTCTTGTAGACCATCAGCATGCCGATAAATACGCCAACGGTGCCCATGATGGCCTGGCCGATAAGCGCCATACCATCGGAGTTACCGAAGGATACGCCGGCAAACATGAGCGAGAATCCGCCCACGAAAAGGCCTTCAAACACTGCGTAGATTAACGTCACCGCAGCAGATCCGAACTTCTTACCAAACGTTGAGACCAGAACAGTAACGAAACCGCCCAGCGCACCAACCAAGGTAAGAATCATTGAGATGCCCGGGTTGATCAACTCACCAATAGCGAAGTTGAGCACGGCCATAACGATAATGACGCCCAAGGTGATGCCAGTCTTGGTCACGACATCATCAACCGTCAGCGGACGCTCGGCGCTACGGTTTCCCTGGTTAAACGGATTGTCGCTCTGACCGTAGGGGTTAACCTGGGTCTGGCTTTGGCTGGACGAGAGGGAACTCATCACGGGGTTACTAGAACGCACGCGAATCCCGATTCCTTTCACAGTCTTTCTCTAAAAGCAGCCCCGGAGGGGGTGCCGTGTTTGTCATTTCACTGGGATCAACGTGCCCCATTGCTAGGAAGTTCCCAAAAATCCCAAAATTCGCAAAATTGTCCACACGTGTCAACGAAACGTCGGGAAGCACCGCTGCGCTGAGGTAGCACACTGTGTCCTTGGTGTTGCGACCGGCTATTTGGTAGCAGT
>NZ_KV796813.1:0-33631 GCF_001809235.1 Corynebacterium sp. HMSC072A04
ACTGCTACCAAATAGCCGGTCGCAACAACGAGACCCCACGCGAGTGCATTTCACCGACTTTAAACGCGCGAAATTTTCCTAGACCGGACCAGCGCGGGCAATAGCGGTGTGCCCGCGCAGCCGGGCGGTGACCTCGACATCGCGACCATCGAGGACACAGGAGTCAAGATTCGCGCCGTTGAGCGCGGCAACTTCCTCTGCCTTCGTGCAGGCGTCCCTGCCCTTAGCCACCTCCCACGCCCCCGAGACCGCGGCGAGGTCCGCCGCTACCTGCGCTTCGTGCCGCGCCACAACGAGCGAAGCAACTGCCGCAACCGCCAACAGCAACGAACTCACTGCGGCGATAATCCCGGCGGTGACGACGGTGGCATAGCCCTCCTCACCCACCAGGATCCGCGACCAGCTGCGCTGACGACGCCTCACGGCTGCGCCCCTGTGGAACCACCGGCTGCCATCTCTGCGGGGAATACCGCCTGTGCACGCATGGTCCCTAAGGGTGCCGGCACAGCGGCCTCAGCAGTGATGAGACCGGAGCTTTCGCTTAAGCTGACTGTCACTCCATCGCGGTGATAGTCCACCCCGATGGCGGCAGAGCGAGCTGCAGCACCCGCGGCGTCAACGGCAGCGAGGTGGGCCGACAACGTGGCGATGCCACCCACGATTCCCGCGGCAACGATGACGAGCGCGGACAGCGACAATGCCGCCTCGATGGTGACGGAGCCGGCGTCATCAAGCGCGCGCATTAGCCTGGGGAGTTGGACAGGGCGTCGGTGATGATGGACGTGATGGCGCTGGTAACTTCGCCACCATTGACCACGGCATAGAGGACCGCGGCAAGCGCTGCCGCGGCCAAACTACCCATGGCATACTCAATCGTTTAAGATTGATTCCATGACAGAGAAACCGTTAAAAGCCCTGGTAGTGATTCGACTATCCCGCCTGGTTGAGGAGTCTTCTTCTCCAGAGCGTCAAGAGGCAGAGTGCAGGGACCTGTGCAAGCGCATGGGCTGGGAGGTTGCAGGGGTTGCGAGTGACCTCAACGTTAGCGCTGGTGCCACTACTCCGTTCGAGAGGCCTGAGCTTGGCAAGTGGCTAGGCTCTGGTGCATTAGAAGACCCTGGTCGCTCCCACGAGTTTGACGTTATCGTGTTCTGGAGGCTAGACCGGCTTGTTCGTAGCATGACTCAGCTCTCCTCGTTGATGACGTGGTGTGAACGGCACGAGGTTTATCTCAAGTCCGCTACGGAGAACCATATTGATACCACTACGGATATGGGCCGGATTATGGCGATGCTCGTTGGTTCTTTTGCTGAGGTTGAGCTCGCTGCTATTCGTGAGCGTACCGGGGCAGACCAGCACCACCGCATTGTTAGCGGTAAGTACCGTGGGGCTGTTCCGTCATGGGGTTATCGCCCGGTCAAAGACCCGGATAAAGGATGGATTCTAGAGCTGGACCCGGTTCAGGTGGCTCAGGTCAACAAGGCCGCTGGCTGGATTCTTCAGGGCGTTAGCATGAACGAGACGGCTCGTAGGTTCAACGAGGCCGGAGAGCTTACTCCTCGGGACCTTCACGACAAGCGCATGAATCGAGAACCCCGTAACCGTGCCTGGTCTGGTAATCGGATGAAAGAGATGCTCGTGTCCAAAGCAATGCTGGGTTACGCCATGATTCGTGAGCCGGTGTTGGACAAGAACGGTAAGCCCCGGCGCGATAGCCGGGGGCAGAAAGTCTATGAACCAGAGGCTCGTGTAGCTATCAAGGACGGTGCCCCTGTAAGGCGTGCTGAACCAGTGCTAGACCGCGATACCTGGGAGCGGGTGTGCAAAGAACTGGAGTCCCGCGAAATTACGGTGTCTGCGCGTTCTCATTCGCTGCTGCTCAACGTCTTATTTTGCGGTGTTTGCGGTAGAAAGACTTATAAGCTGACTCCCAACAACGGGCGTAAGCCTACTTATCGTTGCTCCAGCGCTGCTAAATCAGGCACTCCTCGCTGCTGTGACAAGACCTTGCAGGTGGATGAAGAATGGGTAGAGAACGCGGTTACGGATAGTTTCCTAGAGCTTCTCGGGGACTCTGTGAGAGCTGTCCGTGTTTGGGATGACGGTGTGGATAATTCGTCAGAGGTTGCTGAGCTTTCCGACGGTATCGAGGAGCTTGCTAGTGAGCTTTCGAGGTATCGAGCGGGCTCTACCGCGTTTACCGCTATCGCTGACAACATCGACAAGATGCAACAACGGCTAGATGAACTAGAGGCTGAAGAAGCTCGTGCCCCTGGTTGGGTCTGGGAGCCTACGGGGCAGAGTATTCGTGATTGGTGGGAGAACGCTAGCGTTGTCGAGCGAAACGCTTATCTTGTCGAGTGCGGTGTCAGGGTCGAGTTCGAGCACGAGGAGAACAGGAAAAGAGGTCAACACCCTAGGCTGAGCATCGTGTTCGAGAATCTTCCTGGTGTTATCGAGGAGCTCTCCCCTGGTGCTGCTGCTACTCGTGCAATGGAGTTGCTGGGAACTGTTCAGGCTGGTCACAGCCTCGTTATTCAAGGTGAGAAGACAAGGATACAGCCGCGATGAAACTGCATTATTTATCAGATGAAGCTCTTGCACGTCTGGAGCAAACACCCGAGGTTCTCGCAGAGATGCACAAGCGCTTAGCACAGGCCTCGCAGGAGCTTGTAGACGCTAGCAACGATGAAGATACAGAGTTCATAAGCATCCACGACGCTGCTCTGGAGCTGGGTTGGACAGAGGAGCAGCTGATACAGCAGTTGATTCAGGACGGTCTGATTATCGACCTCGGGGATGAACTCGTGATAAGTCCGCACCCTGATATTTCTCGGGTGGTTTAGCTGCTGAGCTCACGAGTCCCTGAGTATCCTCGGGGATATGTCTGCCGCTATCTCTCGGGATGAAATACACCGCCGCCTCGACTCGTTTCGAGCTCACTGGCTCAGAGAGCTGGAAGAGTGGAAGGAACAAGGGCTCACGGGTGAAGAGCAGAAGGCAGCGCAACGGTTCTGGATCGATTTGTTCTCATGCTTTGGTGTGTCCGCTGCTCGCATGAATCTGTTCGAGCGCAATGCCCGCCGTGGTTCCACTGGAGGAGCTGGAAGAATCGACCTGTTCTATCCCAGCGTAGTTATCGGGGAGGCTAAGAAGCCGGGCGTAGACCTGGAAGTGGCGTATCAGCAGGCGCTGGATTACCTCAACGGTGGCACTGTGCGAGATTTCGAGATGCCGCGATACGTCCTGTGCTCTAACTTTGAGGAGTTCCGTCTGGTTCGTCTAGGAGATGCAGACTCAGGTTTCGATATTAGCTTTGGCTTATCCGAGGTGGTAGACAACCTGGACGCCCTCAAGTTCCTGGCCGGTTACGACACTGTGACGAAACGCGAGGAGGAGAAGGCTAGTATTCGAGCATCTCAGCTTATGGCTGAGTTGTTCACGGCAATGGCAGGTGACGATGTTGACGAGGCGGTAGGAGACGAGGCCCCCACCAACTATCAGGATGAAGAGCTCAGGGTACACGAGACCTCGATGTACCTCACGAGGTTGCTGTTTCTACTGTTTGGTGACGACGCGGGCCTTTGGGAGAATGACCTGTTTACAAGGTTTATCGAGGAGAACACAACCGCTGACAACCTCGGGCCTCAACTCAACGCACTTTTTGAGGTGCTGAACACCCCCGAGAACCGTCGTGGACGTGTTCCCGAGTCGATGGCCTCGTTCCCTTATGTCAATGGCGCGGTGTTCGCTGAACCTATGCGGACTCAGTACTTTGATGTCCAGATGCGGGATGCCCTTCTCAGGGCGTGCAGGTTCAACTGGTCCGAGATTTCCCCCGCTATCTTTGGCTCGTTGTTCCAGCTTGTGAAGAGCAAAGAGGCCCGCCGCTCAGACGGGGAACACTACACCTCTGAAACCAACATCTTGAAGACGTTGGAACCGTTGTTTCTTGACGAGCTCAGGCACGAGGCAGAGCGTCTGATTACCTCTCGCTCTACTACGGTCAAGGCGTTAAGGGCGTTTCGTGATTCTCTCGCTGACTACGCGTTTCTTGACCCGGCGTGTGGCTCTGGCAACTTCCTTATCGTGGCCTATCGTGAGCTACGCCGGATTGAAACAGGCCTAATCGTGGCTATCCGTGAAAGAGAAGGCACCCTAGACGAGCTAGCCCTAGATGTCTCATTCGAGCAAAAGCTGAGTATCGGACAGTTCTACGGTATCGAATTGAATTGGTGGCCAGCGAGAATCGCTGAGACGGCTATGTTCCTTGTGGACCACCAGTGCAACAAAGAGCTAGCTCAACGTATCGGTGCCGCTCCAGAGCGTCTGCCTATCTCTATCACCGCTCATATCCATCACGCTAACGCGCTGGCTCTTGATTGGTCTCTGGTAGTTCCAGAGCCTCGTGGCGAGACGATTATCTTTGGCAACCCGCCGTTTATCGGGCAGTACACAAAGACCAAGGAACAGACTCAGGACATGCGCCGTGTATGGGGCACTGACTATGACGGGTACCTGGACTATGTGACCGGCTGGCACGCTCAGGCGATGAAGCTGCTAAAGAATCGCAAAGGACAGTTCGCCTACGTCACCACCAACTCGATTACTCAGGGTCAACCTGTGCCAGCGTTGTTTGGGCCGTTGTTTCGAGAAGGCTGGAGAATCAAGTTCGCTCACCGCACGTTTTCGTGGGATTCAGAAGCACCTGGAAAAGCTGCTGTTCATTGCGTGATTGTGGGCTTCTCGCGAGAAGATTTTAAGCCGCTGCTCTGGGATTATCCTCGTGTTAATGGTGAACAGGTGGCTGTTCCGGTGGCGACTGGTATCAACGCCTATCTAGTCGATGGGCCTAACGTCCTCGTAGAGAAGCGTTCTCAGCCGTTGGCTGACATCCCAAAGGTGACGTACGGTTCTAAACCGGCTGATGGTGGTTTCCTTGTCCCTAAGGCTGGAGTAGACATAGCCGGGGATGATGAGGTAGCCGCTCGTTATGTTCGTCGGTTCATGGGAGCTAGAGAGCTGATTCATGGCACGTATCGGGAATGTCTCTGGCTCGAAAATCTGGACCCGGTAGATGTGCAGCGCTCAGAGGTGCTTAGGCAAAGAATCGAGGGGTGCAGGGAGTTTAGGGAGCAGTCCACCCCTAGCGGGGATGCGTACAAGCTGAAGGACACGCCGCATCTGTTCAGACCGAACAAGCACCGCCCGCTTGTGCCGTACGTAGGTATCCCGATTCATGTTGGGGAGTCGCGTAGGTATTTCACGGTTCAACGCCTTGAACCAGAGGTGATTTGTAGTAACGCTAATTTCCAGGTTGAGGACAAGGACGGGTTGCTATTCGGGCTTATCTCCTCCTCGATGTTCATGGCGTGGCAACGCACGATAGGCGGGAAAATCAAGAGTGACCTAAGGTTCTCTAACACGTTGGTTTGGAACACATTCCCGCTACCCGAGCTAACCGACAAGCAACGCACCTCGATTATCAAGGCCGGGGAGAAGGTGTTAGAAGCGCGCGCCCTTCACCCCGAGCGCTCGTTGGCACAGCATTACGCCCCGCTGAGCATGGACCCGGCTCTGGTTCGTGCTCACGATGCCCTGGATAGAGTTGTCGATAAAGCTTTTGGTGCTTCTCGCAAGCTCACCAACGAGAGGCAGAGACTAGAGCTTTTGTTCCGAAACTACTCAGAGATGACAGAATAGGCTCTCTAGAATCGATTCTAAGAGGTTCAAACTAGCTCTCTGGTGTATTTACCCTTAGAAGCCCTGTTAGTCCGTCTACGGGGCTGCTGAACCCCTTAAACGAGATGTTACGGGGTAGGATACGGTGCTCTCGTTGTGGCAGCCGCCTTCTCAGCCTGGATTGCCTCCTCGTTGATGAACGGTTCCCGGTGGGGCCGCTCTGAGAATCCTCGATGTTGTCCACGGTGGGAGCTCTGTCGCCGCTGTTGGTTGAGGTTCAGGGCCCAGTGGCAGACCGCTGAACGCCGATACACGAGTTGTCCGTACGATGCAAGCAAGGGTTACCTAAGCAACGGGGGTGTTATGTCGCTGTTGTTGTGGATTAAGAAGCTCGAAACAACGAGGTGGAGACCCAACGCACACCCTGAATCAGCTGTCAAGTCGGGGGTAAAGGTAACAATTGGATAACAAACAGGTGATTTTTACCCTAGTCTGGGGGTGATTTCAATAGTTTTGCGACGGAACATATGCAAATCCTCACCTATGTAACATATGAGGGCATAATTGTCAAGCCATACCCCCGGATTCGGGTGGCAAGGCTCGACCCTCACGTACTATATTAGTGAGGGATAATTACTATGCCCTCAAAAATGTTTGTGTTGACTCTACTAGTGGAGAACGCAATCTCTTCGGTTCATATGGACTAGCCGGGCGACTGGTCACCTCCTCGCCCGGCTTTTCTTTATTCTTTTTGGCTCTCGAAAGAGGGCCTTTTTTAATGTGCTTTATTCCATAGTGACTATGACGAGGAGGTCAAGTGAATGTAAAGCGTTATGGCAATGGTAATACGCCGGACCAGCAGAAAGCTGCTGATACGAGATACCGACGAAAGCAACAAAGAATGCGTACCTGGGTCGATGACGTCGCGGAAATACTCGGGGTTACGCGGGATGAATTAATCGGTTCACCCGCTGCTTTGGTGGCTGAACTATTAATGAATACTAAGGAGCTATCCTGTGAGAAACAATCTAATCGACAAAATTAACCAGCGACTCGCTGAGTATCCACGCCTAGGCCGCGCCCTGGATAACGAGGCCCTGGAGGAGGGGCTGAGATGGTGCTATTCCTGCTCTTGTCTGAAGACCGTGGAGAACTTCCACAAGGACCGGGGACGGCTGGACTCAAAATGTAAGACCTGTAAGAGCGCCGCTGCTAAGGCCCGGCACAAGGACCGTCCTAAGCCGCTTAAGGAACCTCGTTACCCTGTCAGCGTCAAACGATGCCCCGGATGCGAGAAGCACAAGGCCTGGAGCGAGTTCTCGATGAACTCGGGTAGTTGGTCTGGCTTAGAGTCTCGCTGTCGTTCGTGTCGCTCTGGGTACTACGAGCAGCACAAGGCTGAGTATCACGAGCGAACCAACGAGTACCGCCGCTACCGCAACCCCTGGGCTGACAGGTTGAGCAGCGGATACCGCCGTGCTATCGAGGCCGGTGCTTATGCAGAGAAGGTGACCACCAAAGAGCTGTTGGAGCACTGGGAGGCCGTGGGTATCGACCCTAATCAGAGTGTCTATTCCGGTGCCCGGCTTGGTCCTGGTCGTTGGAGTCTTGACCACGTGATTCCACTGTCAGACCCTAACGGGCCGGGCCATGTAACCAGCAATCTTGTGCCTTCCTTGGTTCACGAGAACTCTAAAAAGGCTAACCAGCATTTTGTTGTCTATCTAGGAGAAGTTCATGCTGAAAAGTAATCCGAAAATACCTTGTGCCCACCTCACGGGGTACCACCGTAATAATCCCTGGACACGGGCGATGACACCACCCCCTGAGCTGTCAACACCGCCTAGCACAAAGCACCGTGCCAAAGGAACAACTCGGGCCTTCTCAGTTGCGGTTGGTGTCCACAAGAGTGCGCCCGGGGAGTACATCCCCGAAGGATTCGTAATTACTTCCTAAACGAAAGGAATTTCTAATATGTCTAATAATCTACCGCTCAACGGTGAGCGGCTGCTCAACCACCTGGAGGGCTCGTTACGTAAATCTCCAGCCGTTTCACTCGCTCAAGCTCTGGAGGGCATCGACGCTGTTGACGATGCCCCGGACGGCACCAACGGTGCTGTGAAGAGTGACCCGGTATCTCGTGCTGTTGACCCGTCTCAGGGCCGTGGTAATCCACAGCGCCGGGGAAAGAATCAGGACCCGCTTCTTGAGTCCCTCATCGCCACCGTGGGCCGTCGAAACTTCTAATCGCCCTTATGGGCATAAACGCTCCTCGTGCATAGCACTACGGGGCTAATCGCTCTAATCTAACCGCCCTCATTCCCGTGAGGGCAGAAAGGAACTTTGAATCATGGAAATTAATAACTGGAACCTCAAGCACCCTCGGCAGATTACCGACCTTCTCAAGGCACAGCAGAAACTGGAGCAGGTCATCGACAGTCCGGCACCCGATACCGGCGGACTTTTCAACGAGAAGACTCTCGAAAGCACGCTCGATGCGATGATTAATCACTCGTTGGTTTCTGGGCACGAACGAGTGCGCGCGGTCAATCAGGCCCGCTCGTTGATTGAGAACAAACTGTTTCAAGCGGTCCAAAGCAATCTGGATGATTATCTAGCCCAAGCTTCTGAGAGCTTTGATGCTGCTGCTGAACTTTACGAGGCCAACATCTACGAGCTACCGGCTCAACCGTTCACAGCGGAGGATGTGCTCGGGTTCTCTGCTGAGCAGCGAGAGGCGTATGACCGCGTAGTAGAGGCAGCAGGGGTGCTGTCTCACTGGATGAACTGGGCCCTTGAACTAACAGAACTTCCCGCCGAAAGTCTGGGTCCCTGGTCAAAGTGGCACACGATTGTTAGCCCGGAGACGGTTGGCGGGCTAGTGGTCCTTGAATTAGAAGACAGCAGTACAGGTATCCCGGCATGGGACCGCACCCTTCCTGTGGTAGCTAGGGCACTACGTGAGGACGGCACCCTGAGGTTGGCTAGTCCTACCGCCGCCCGCCGGGAGGCGGACCGGGTAGAGGAGGAGCGCCAGGATATGGCGGATGAGGACTACCGCGTTCTGCGTGCAGATTTGGGTTTGTAGGCAGGTTTCGCCCCTGAGCTCGGGGGCGCTGTGCTGTGTTGGCTGTAGCGCCACTCTTTGAATATGTACATCTACACCGCCACCGATTCACGCCGGTGGTTCCTCGGTATTTATTCGACCAGCCAGCACGGCACAGTGTTTCTGGGCTCGAAAAACACCCCCTCACCTGGTCAAACACCTGGGGGTATGCCCTACCTGTACGGGGCAGGACCGGAACGTATTAGGGCCGCCCGTCTCTATGCAAGATTTATTATGAGTTTTTAGGAGTTTCGATGAATTTACAAGAACCTGGACAAGAATTTTACGATAGCGTGCTCGCTGAATTCGACTTCACAGGAGAGCCGGGAAAGCTGGCTATCCTAGAGCGTGCAGCACGCACCACAGACCGGATTGCTCAGCTGGAGCAGGCAGCAGCTCAGGCACCGCTCATGGTGAAGGGCTCTCAGGGGCAGCAGGTCATCTCACCATTGATTGCTGAAGCACGAGCACAGACTAGCCTTCTGGAGAAGTTGATTAAGGCCCTCGGACTACCGGCCACCGATGAAGAGGAGTTGGAGAAGCGAGAGAAAAGGACTCGTGCAGCTCGTAAGGCTGCTAACGCTCGTTGGGGAGCGAGGTCCTAGGCATGACTGTACGAAAGAATAAGCGCTCATTAACCAGCCCTGAAGAGGTTGCCCAGCGTATCCCTGGTGATGATTTTCCTGTTGATGCCCCGTTCGAGGAATGGTTCGAGGAGGTCCGCTACTACGCAAGCAAGCTGGCAGGGAACACAGAGCACGGGTTCGTGTGCCGTACCGCTAATGCTGCTGGAGTCGGTTTAGGGGACTTCTTCAAGAAAAGATTCAAGATGCTGTGAAAAGAGCTAGGGGTAGCTGTTTTTGGCGATGCAAAAGCCCTGTTCAGAGAGTTGACGCTTTCGCTGTGTGCCCCGTAGACGGCCTAACAGACTTTCCGAGGGGTAAGACACCGGAGAGGGTTGTTTAAACGCTTAGAAGCGAAATTAGAGGGTCTATTCGCACAAGAGAGGAAGGAGTACCCGCAATGGGAACCTACGAGCACCTACCGAAGGTCAAGAAGATAGAGACCATCGACGGCTCGGGGGTCTACAGAGTCTCCCTAGCCTCGTTCCCGAGGTTGAGGCTAATTCTGAACCAGCGTCAAGCGGTCGCGCTGGCAGACCAGTTGCAAGACCTTGTGTTTGACTAGCACTGCAAGCATGAGGAGCGATTAGACAACGTGTTCTAGTTATGGTAGAATCGAACATCTTAGCGGTTGGCTAGCGAGTCTAGTTCTCGATTAAGAGCTTACCGCAAACATGATTGTTAGCGCAAACTGTGCTGGGTTATCCCAGCTAGGGACCTAAGAGGAGATTAGAAGTGCAGAGCAGTAACCCGAGGATTACACGCCGTATCACTGAAAAGGGGGAGCTTTTCATGTTGCAGAAGCCGGGGCTAAGCATGAGGATGTTTCTCAACGCTGAAGAGCTACGGGCTCTTCAGAACAAGATTCAGAAGTATTTACCTACAAGTAATCTGACACATTAATAGTTGCAACTATCTATGTGTAAGAATAGTTATAGGTAATCAGATACAGGTAAAGGAAACTACGATATGAATATCCCTGATAAGGGAACCAGCGCGATAACCCGAGAGATGTTATCGCCACAGATTAGGGAGCTGCTCGATTATCCCAGTGGGAGTAATTCCGACTGGGCTTCTGCTCCTGTGTCGATTGCTCTTGCCGTGATGAACGCCGGAGGAGACGAAGAAGATTACAACCGCATCGTGCTGGAGAGTGCCCTGGGAGAGTCTGCTAAGCGTCCTGCTCAGATGCTAAAGCGTCTCGGCACCGCGTGGGAGCAGGCGGGGAATCTTTATGACCCCGGATACAGCAACAACCAACTAGCCGGTGTTCTCGATGCTCTGACAGAACGAGTATCGGATTCTCCAGAATTCAACCGTGGCCAACGTCTAACAGCGTTGGCGCTTCTCGATATTGCTAGAGAGGTGAACGCTTATTCTGTCGATGCCAGCGCTAGGAGAATCTCGCTGCTAACCGGGTTTAGCGCTGATACTTCAGCACGTCACCTAAGGGCTATCGCTGACTCTGGTCTGGTTTCTCGTGTCGTCTACAACGGTCGCGGTAAGGCCCGCTCGTTTGTGCTGAACCTAGGCTATTACGGTGCCGATACAGCGGACCCTGTTGATGCTAACCATGAACAGCCGGTTCAGGAACTATTCTGGACTCGCTACGGTGCCGGGCCTACAGCCCGAGCTGTCTACGATGCTCTCGGGGATGCTCCAGAGACGATTACACAGGTTGCTGACTCCGCTGGTGTTTCTCACGCCACCGCTAAGCGTTATCTCGGGTTGCTCCACGAGCATGGCCTAGCCGGGAAAGATACGAGCTCTAGGTTCCCTCGTTGGTACCGGAGCGGAGAGGCCCCGGATAACACAGAGTGCGAGCAGGCTCAGCAGCAGCGAGCTGAGAAGTACGATAACGAGCGCCGGTTTTATCGTGAGGAGCAGCAGCGCCTTCTTGAAGAAGCGTTGATAGACAATGAGTTTCGAGTACCTGCGTATCGTGACCTAGCGTTTACTCCAGAGCAGACAAAGGGCAAATTGTACTGGGAGTTAATGTACAGGCTCAGCGAGAAGGGCAAGGAGCAGGCTCGTGCTCAGGGTTGGGCATGGCGGCACTGGGAGATTCCCGAGGAGTTCAGGGAGTATCTGCCCGAGGATTTGGTAGGAGACCCGTGGGATGGTGGCCCGGTGTTGATGTTGGAACGTCCTGTGTTTACTCGGGTACCTCATTATTCCGCTATTGAGCCGGGGATGTATCCGTTCGAGTTTGGTCCGCGTCCTGTAGAGGACTTGTACGGTCCTTCAGACCCGTTTGATTGGCTCCAGCCGCCGCGCCGGAGGAGCACGCTCGTGGACCAGTAGAGGCTAGTACTACCGATGAACCGGGTGGGGGTTCTAGTGGAGTCGTTGCCCTTCTTGTTCCCGTGGCGTTGTGGCACTTTCGGGCCGGTGAAGTTCGAGGCACAGCGGGGGCCGTGGCCCCGGGGGAGGTATGCCCCGGCCTCACAACGCCGTGCACCTACGAGTGTCTCATGCTGTGACTCAGCTCGCAGCGCGTACTACCCCACGGCTACCCCTTGTAGGAATCAAACATTGACTATCGAGTATTCAATCGTGGACATACCATCATCATTTCCTAATAGTGACTGGTAGTTTACCTTTTTCTGCATGATGTACCTAGCTTTCTTTTCCCTTGTTTGTGTCAGTTATGTGTACTGAGTTGGTGAGTGGTTAGTTGTATGTGCTGATTTAGAAGAGTTGCTGCCCCAAGCTGATGAGGACAGGTATCAACCCAAGGACTAGGAATGCGGGAAGGAAGCACACCGCCAGCGGTGCTGCGATGAACACGCCAGCGCGTTCCGCCCGCGCGGTAGCTTGTGCCGAGGCTTCGGCACGCAGCTGCGCCACCAAACGGTGGCACCCAGTCGCCATGGCCGCGCCCGATTCACCCGATAGCTGCGTAAGCCGCACCAGTTCTTCCAAATGCGGCTGACTGGCCAACGCCGACCATGCCGTACTCATGGGAACCCCCACCCCGATGAGCGCCGCCGCCTCCGACCAGTGTGGTGAGGCTTCAGCGACTGCTAGCACCGCGCTGCGCGTGGAGAGACCAGCCTCTAGGCAAGCAGCAAAAAGCTCCAAGTCGCTTGCCGCATCGAGCGGGCCGTATTCTGCCGCTGGGCCATCGCGCGGCGTCTTCGGGCGCGGTGTCCGCGACCCCGACTGGGCTATTCGTCCAGACGGTGCAGCAGAGGTAACAGCGAGTGTCGCGGCCATGAGTGCAGCGGAGATATACGTCAAGACCATCACTGCGCCGCCTTCCGCAATATCAAGCGCGACCAGATGAATCCGGCGCACACGAGTGCCACGCCGACGTCGAGAAGCAGGCCCCCGAGACCACCGCTGAGCAAGAACCCCAAAGAATTCGCGCCCATCGCCCCGCCCATGAGGATGCCCGCCAGCGGCAAGCACGCCAGGATTACCGCGGTGGCCTGCGGCCCCTGCAGAGAGGCGGCGGTCTCACCGGCGTGACGGCGCGAGGTATCCAGCTGGCTTTGGGCCTGCTCAATGAGGTTCGCCAAGGCCACGCCATGGCGTCCGGAGAGCGTGAGCAACGCCGCGTAGCGCCTAACCTCCGGCGCGGTGAGAGCGACTGCGGGTTCCCCGCCCTGCGCCGCGAGGCCCGCTGCCGTGCTCAACACGGCACGGAGATTCTCCGGGGTGGAGTCTGGAAGAGCGTCGGCGCCCCGGCGAAGCGCGCCCGCCGTCGTCGATCCCGCCCGCAGTTCGGCCGCAACAGAGCCAAAGTAGGAGGCGAGCGCTTCTGCGCCGCGGCGCTCGCGCCGGGAAGCCGCAAGGTCGTTGGCAAACCACAACGCACAGGCCAGGATGCAGCCGGCCGCCACCACAACCGTCGGCCTTCCGAAGAAGACACAGCACCCGACCCCGAGGAAGAGCGCCCCGGGTGCCAGCGAGCGAGGCTTCGGCGATTCCAGCCGCGTCACCGAAGCAGGCTGTGAGAGCAAACACGCCGCTGCAAGGAATAGCCACATCATGGTTCCACCCCCAGCCGCGAGCACAGCTGCGCAAACCCAGGAAGGGGGCCGTCTTCGACCGTCCACACCAGCTGCGGTGTAACCGGGTTTCCCTCCAGCACGCCGAGGTGCGCTAGCCGACGCCCCTGCGGTGTGCGCTCCATCCCGAGGACCACGTGCACTGCGGCCGCAAGCTGCGAATGCAGCGCTACGCGGTCGAGCCCGCCGAGAGCGGCGAGTGCCTCCATCCGGGCGGGCACTTCATCAACAGAGTTTGCGTGCACGGTGCCCGCACCACCATCGTGCCCGGTGTTGAGCGCAGCCAACAACTCCACGACCTCCGCGCCGCGGATCTCCCCGACGACGATGCGGTCCGGGCGCATGCGTAGCGCTTGGCGGAGCAGGAGCGACATGGATATCTCGCCGCGTCCTTCCGCATTAGCCCGGCGCGAGACCAAGGTCACCGCGTGCGGGTGATTGGGCGAAAGCTCCGGGGTGTCCTCGATGATAAGCAGGCGTTCATTGGCGGGCACACACCCCAGCAAGGCTGCGAGCAACGTCGTCTTGCCGGAGCCAGTCCCACCAGTGACCAGGAAGGATGCCCGCTGGTTAACCACGGCACGCAAGACATGCTCCAGGCTGGCGTCAATGCTCCCATTGGCCACCAACTCCCCCAGGCTGGTTTGCGCCTGGCGCAGCACGCGGAGGCTGATGCAGGTTCCACTTGCCGAAGGAGGAGCAAGTAGCGCGTGGAGCCGGATTCTCGTGCCATCGGGGCGGGTCAGGCGCCCATCGGCAAAAGGCTGCGCGTCATCAAGCCGCACGCCCGCCACCGCAGCCAGCCGTGTAGCAAGCTGGCGCACCTCGGCATCATCGCTAAAGCCAATGTCACGCGGCTGCAGGCCCTGCCCGCAATCAACGAAGCAGGAATCGGGGCCGTTGACAACGACATCGGTAAGGCCTGGCAGCGACAACACTGGTTCCAGCAGCCCCAGCCCCACGGAATCGTGGCGCAGGCGCTGCAGAAGGTCGAGCACATCGACATCGCTGATGACTCCAGCCTCCTGGCGAATGCGCCGCGCCAAAGCAGGGGCGTCGTGGGCCAGCTGTGGCTCGGAGGCCACGATGGTGCGCATCGTATCGATCAGGTTCATGCCACGGCCTCCCACATCTGGCGCGCGGCACGCGCAAGGGCCCGGGGCAGCTGGCTCGGCAGCCCACTGGTTTCTACCGTGCGCGTCAGGCCACGGATGGTGGGCAACTCAGCGATGGGATCCGCGTGAGTCACCGTGGCAATATCGCTGGCATCCAGGCCCGCCCACTGGCGGTTGCGCACGACGACGGAGCACTCCTGCGGCCGGGCGCGAAGTTCAGCTACTAGCTGCGCGCAGGCAGCGGCCGCCCGCACCTCAGCGGCAGTAAGCACCACCACGTGATCCGCCGCATCGGGGATATCCCACGGCGGGCAATCCACCACCACGGTCCCCGGGTATAAACACGCAGCTTGCATAATGGCCGCGCGCCGGGCGCTACTCATCTGAACCACCTCTACGCTGGATGACCTCGCAGCCGAGAGAACCGCGATGCCATCCGGGGTGGCGGGCAAAGCACGGACAAGGTCTGCTGCATCAACCGAACCAGTCCCCGCGGCAAGATCCGGCCACCGCGCGCCGGGCTTGTTCTCAATTCCGGTGAGCAAATCGAGGCCGCCGGAATAAGGGCTCGCATCAACGAGGAGATCCGCGCCCGCCTCGCGGGCCAGCGCCACCGCCACCGTTGATGCACCCAAACCTCCGGCGGAGCCGGTCACCGCCAGGGTTAAGCCGGTAGACACGGTGGTCTCCGGAGTGGCGTCTGCTGCTAGTGCGCCCAGGAGCTCTTTCGATTGGGCGGGCACAATGAAGGCGGCAGTCGCGCGGCAGCACAGCGCAGCCTCATAATCGATGGGCCCCGGATCCAGCGCCAAGAAATACACCCTCGGATGCCCCGCCACGAGACGAGCCGTCAGCGAATCAGCCAAGACGGCATCCGCCTTGGGCAGGTGCCGGGAGAAGTCCCGTGGGTCCTCCACGGTGCTCACTTCCGCAGTACTGGCGGCTGCCGCGGATGCCGCCTCTGCTCGCAGCGTGGAATCCCCAACAGCGATAACTAGGTGAAACGTGCTCATGCCTGAAGCATGCGCGAGCGCACCAACCGCGCGCTAGGGCTTCCTCACCACCTGTGGATAACTTCGCCATTGTGGCGTCTTTCGCCCCTATTTTGCTGACGCTTGAACAAAATTACCGGGGCTCACGTACCAAAACTCACAGGAAACCGTGCTTCCACAATGGCCTAAACGACAGGATGTGTTGGTGAGGTTGGATGGTTAGCTGGTCTGGCGTGCTGGTATTAGGATGATTTCACTTATCCGGAGGGATACCCCAGTCTCGGGCCGGAAATACTGCCGGGGAAGTGCCGGTGTGCTAGCTGCCTAGGTTCACGATGAGAGGATGAGTAAGAATCATCCTCGATGCCCCGTCTGTAGCAGGGTGTGCATCAAATACGGAACGACAAGTACTGGTCGCCAACGATGGCGATGCCGCACTTGCAAGGCCACTTTCACCCGCACCAATGACGACGCAGTTCAAGCAAAATGGTTTCGCCTTTTCATCTCGTGGCTCATGTCAGGCCACAGCCTGACAGAGACAGCTAAGACCTGCGGAGTTTCATCACGAACTCTGCAACGCCGGTTCAAAACGTTCTGGCTTATCCAACCTCCCCGAAGCGTTGATAAGCAGCGAATCTACGATCAAATCTTCATCGACGGCACCTACTTCAACACCAAGTGCCTTGTCGTGGCTGCTGACTCCTGCCATGTCATCAACTGGTTCTGGTGCACTAAGGAATCCTCCTGGTCATACATGCGCCTGCTGGACGAACTAGCCCCACCACAACTGGTGACCTGTGATGGGGATTCCGGAGGACTTAAAGCACTACGCCGCCTGTGGCCTGATACCCCGGTTCAACGCTGCATTGTCCACGTCAAACGCAACATTCAACGCGCCACAGGCCTGCACCCCACCTCGCCGATGGGCAAAGCACTGCGACGGCTTTCCTTCGAACTGCTAGCCGTTACCAACCTAGATGAAGCAGCCGAATGGACTGCCAAGCTACACCAATTCGGCACTGTATTTAGCACCCAGCTCAAAGCCAGAACTTACGTCAAAGACGTCCCTTTCGAGCAGATTCCTAAATCCAAACGTGGCAACAAAAAATGGTGGTACACCCACGATGTTCACCGCGGAATCTACCTACAGCTGAAGAAAATGAGTCAACACGGACACCTCTTTGCCTACCTCACCCAAGCTAAAGAAGGCCAACGCTTAGAGCGCACAACCAACAGCCTGGAAGGCGGAGTGAACTCGCAAATCAAGAAACTGATGCACGCCCACCGAGGACTGCGCGACGAGCAACAACGCATCGCCTGTGACTGGTGGCTGTACTTACACACGCAGCTGCCTGACGACCCCGTAGAAATCGCCAGGCAGCAAAACTGGGGCCAGGACGCACTCGCCAAAGCACAAACCCTAGCCGACCAGGAAACACAAGCCACCAGCGGCCATGAAGACGGCCGACCAGCAACCTACGACAGCGCCATCGACACTGCCTACAACCACTCTATGGGAATACGTAAAGGTCACATACGCTAAACCCCAACCCCCACCAACACAATCTGTCGTTTAACTCGACTGAAGTGTCCCAGGTTTTGTTCCGTTTGAGTAGATGGGAAAATCTGGAACATGCCAAGAAAATTTGACCAGGATGCAAAGGACCGTGTGGTCCGTCTCGTGGAGGACCGCATCTTGGCGGAAAGCATGTCGATGCATCCCGCGTGCTAGGCAGTAGCTTCAAAGTTGGGGGTTTCATGGCACACGGCTCGTCTATGGACTTAAGCCTGCTCGTCGTGCGGGAAACATCCCAGAACCTGTTCCTGAAGATTTGGCTACCGAAAATGCCAGGCTACGCCGCGAAAATCAAGAGCTTCGAGATACCAACGAGTTGCTGAAGGCTGCGTCAGCTTTTTCGCCTCACGACCAGGCCCCAAACGTTAAGAAATGATCCGGTTCATCGATAAATACCGGAATCATTTCTCTGTCGAGTTCATCTGCACCGGAGTTGAAGATTAACCGGGCTGGTGGGTTTATCACCTCGCGTGGTTATCGCCAGTCCAAAGCCCGTGGGCTTAAGTGCTCGTCGCCTTCGTGACGCTGTGCTGATTGAACGCATTGGTGCCATTCATCGGGATAATTACGGTGTCTACGGCGTGCGGACAATGTGGCATGCGCTTGACCGTGACGGAATCGACATCGGTCGTGAGCAAACCGCCCGGCTGATGCGCCTAGCTGGTGTTTCTGGCACAGGCACAGGCGGATCACCAATCACAACCCGTACACCTCAACAGGCCGGATCTGCGCCCGGATTTGGTCGAGCGTGAGTTCAAAGCCCAAGGCCTTAAACAAGCTGTGGGTGGCCGACATTACCTACGTGCGTACGAAGAAGGGTTTTGTGTACACCGCGTTTGTCACTGACGTTTACTCCCGGCGGATCGTCGGATGGGCATTATCGGACTCGATGCGCACCGAGGTATTACCGCTGCAAGCACTCAACCAAGCGATTGTGAGCGCGAAGGAAACAACAGGCCTTATTCACCATTCGGATCACGGCTTATAGTACGTCAGCGTTGTCTACAACCAGCGTCTCGCCCAGCACGGGATTGCCGCTTCCACTGGGACCGTCGGTGACTGAAATGACAATGCTCTAGCTGAAAACGTTAACGGCTCTTACAAGAATGAGCTCATCCATACTCGCAGGTGGAATGATGTTGTCGAGGTAGAAATCGCGACGTTCGAGTGGGTGTCATGGTGGAACGAGGTAAGGCTCCACCAAAGCCTGGGATATCGAACCCCAGCCGAGGTGGAAACCGAATTGTGGAAGAAGAACCCGCAACAGGGAATAATAGAAATCAAGGAACATGCCTAGGAACAAAACTCGGGGCACTTCAAGCCCCTTATATGGCTCTGGATGTGGTGATTGCTGCAGAACCGTCATCAGTAAGGGTGACTTTTCCATCTACGCGGTAGACTTCACGCAACATTTTTGCGGTTAACACGTCCTTAGCTGCTCCGTGTGCGTATACAGTGCCCGCGTGGAGTACCGCAATGCGGTGAGCGAAGCGCGCTGCTTGTGAAAGATCGTGCATCGAAACCACGACCGCCGCGGGTGCTTCAGCTGCATAGGCGCGAATATGCTCCATGAGGATGAGCTGATTTCTTAGGTCAAGAGCGCTGGTTGGCTCGTCCAGTAGTAATGCCTGCGGCCGGCATACGATGGCCTGGGCGAAGCTTACTAATTGACGCTGGCCGCCGGAGAGCTGGGACATTGTTCGGGATTCTAGGTCTTCTAGCCCCAGCCGCGTGAGGACCGAGCTGACTCGGTCCTGTGTGGATGTGGCTACCCGTAGTCCGCTGAATCCCGTCCGGGAATGCTGGAGTGCCAGAAGTACCGATTCGAATACGGTAAGGGTGCTTTCCGGCGGGGGATCCTGTGGCAAATATACTGCCTCGGGCCCAGTGACGTCGCCGCTGAATCGGCATAGGTTAGCCATGCAGCGCAGCAAAGTCGACTTACCAGCGCCATTAGGGCCGACGAGGGCGGTGACGGTTCCAGCTTCGATCTTTGGGAGACATACGTCATTCAGTATCTGTTCGTCTCCATGGGAAAAGCACAGGTTATCTACCCGGAGTGTGGGTTCTGGCGGAACCGTGGGCGGTTGTTCCACGAGGGGGTCCTTTCTGGGGCAGGAAGTACTGGGAGAGGCGATCATTAGGTTGAGGAGACAGTTCGGGGGCGGCGTCGCAAAACAATGAGGACGACGAACACGGGAACGCCCACAATCGCGGTGATGATGCCGACAGGCAGAATCGCCCCAGGCTGGATCAGCTTGGATACCACTGAGGCTGAGGTCAGCAAAAGCGCACCTGAGATGATGGACGTGGTGAGGAAGAAGCGTTGGTCCTCACCAACGAGCATCCTGGCGATATGTGGGCCGACGAGTCCGATGAAACCAATTGTCCCGGCCATCGAAACGGCAGTTGCCGCCATAAGGGAGACTCCCACCAGCGTGTACGTGCGCAGCTTTGGGATATTGATACCCATGGACCTAGCGCGGTCGTCGCCCATTCGAAACGCGGTCAGCGTCCACGCATTGCGGTAGAAGTAAGCAATTCCGATTAGTGAGATGACCGCGAGAAGGCCGATCTGAGGCCACGTAGCGCGCGTAAGGCTGCCCAAGGTCCAGAAAACCACCTGCTCTAATTGGGTCTGCGAGGCGAGGTACTGCATTAGCGCTAGTAGAGCATCGAAGAGGAACACGATGGCTATGCCCAGCAGAATCATTCCCTCGGTACCAGAGCTCTTTGACCGAGAGAATAGGACGATCACCGCACAGGCCGCGAGGGCGAAGACCCAAGCACTGCCCGCCATTCCCAGCGCTGCCCCGATTCCCGCCGCGGTGAATCCTGAGACGGTGGCAAAGGCTGCGCCAAAGCTCGCAGCGGCGGAAATGCCCAGCGTATAGGGCTCTGCCAAGGGGTTATCCAAGATGGTTTGCATCTCTGCGCCGGCAGCAGCGAGGGTGCCACCGATGAGCACCGCTGTGACGGTTATAGGCAGACGTATATCAAAGATGATCTGCCAGTCAATTGGGCGGGAATCGCTGGGGTGAAAGAGCACGTAGAGCGCCTCATTTGCGTTCAAACTGCTGCCGATGAGGAAATCTATGGCAATGGTGACGCATAGCAGGGCCGTAAGCCCTGCGATGATCGCTACCTTTCGCCTGCTAGCTGTTCGGTACCAGTTTGACCGGGGGCGTTGCCGTTGCGGGGTAGAGTTTTGGTCGTCCACCTCGCTTCCGGTGGCAATTGATTGCGCTCGTGCTCCGTGGCTCATGGCAAACCAGTCCAGAAGGTGCCGCTAGCCTCCACAGGGAGGAATTTTTCATGTAGTTCTTCCAAATCGGCCTGCGGGTCGACATCGGAAAACAGGTCGGGGTGCATGGCTTTGGCAAACCACTCGATGGCTAGGTAGTTGTATGGGGAGTCGTAGAAGTGATGCCACGCAGCGTAGGCCCGCTTGTTCTTGACCGCCCGCATTTCCTTAAGGACAGGTTGCCCGTCAACAACGCGTTGGAAGTCTTTGGCTGCCTGTTCGGTGGACTCGTCGTAGCCCAGGGGTACAAAGCCATTCTTCTTTGGCTGCTGCTTGGCGCCGGTCCAGTCTGCGCCGGTGGCGATGATGACGTCTGGGTCTTTTTCAGCTAGCGCCTCGGGAGAGACTTGCCCCTGCTTGGCGTCGATCATATCGTCGCCCACGTTTTCGCCACCCGCTGCGTTAACAATTTGGGCTAGGTTGGACTTAGCGAAGGTAGAGCAGCAGTCGAAGTAGCCGGGAGCTCGCCAGAGGAAGGTCGGTGTGGGGGTGGCCTTGGCTTTTTCTAGGCGCTCCTGAACCATGTTCACCTTGGACTCATAGAACTCGGCATACTCTTCCGCTTCCTTCTCGTGGCCGAGTACCTTGCCGAGCAAGCGCACGCTCGGTGCGGTGTTCTTCACCGGGTCGGTAAAGTAATCGACGGTAACCGTGGGGATTCCGGCCTTTTCTAGACCGTCTACGATGCCAGCATCCTGGGCGGCTTCGAAGCTGCTTGCGGAGACAATGAAGACATCTGGACGGGAATTCAAAGCTTGCTCAACGGACATCGAGCCGTCGTAAACTTCACCAGTCTGCTCAATATCTTCGATCTCTGAGAATTTCTGTTCGTACTTCTTGTACGTGCCAGGGTCGTTCTGCTCCAGGTCATCTGGCCAGGCAACGATGCCCTGGAGCGGGTTTTCTTTGTTGAGGATGGATGTCGTGTAAAGCATCCGTTGCCCGCCCATGAGGACCCGATCGACGTTCTTCGGGACCTCGACTTCGCGCCCGAGAATGTCGGTGATCTGTTGCTTTTCTCCGTCATCTGCGGTCTGTTGTTCATCGTTAGTGCTGCAGGCAGCGGTCATAAGGAGGGCAGTGGCGGTGACGGCTGAGGCGACTACGCGGGCCATTCGGTGGTGAGGGGCGCGTGGGGTTTTAAAACCGCGAGCCCTAGTTGTCGTGAGGGACAAGGCAATCCTTTCTTCCAAGTGGATCTATTAGGTTAGCCATACCTTTGTTTATCTACAATGGGTGATGAAACTTTTACCCCCTAACATTCCCGTTAAGTCAGTTCATTCAGTCGGCGGGAATATGTGCGTAGCAGCAGTACCGCCGTGGTTGCGAAACCCATGATGAGTCCTAACCAGACGCCATATCCTTCCCATCCGAGGAGCTTTCCAAATATCAGAATCCCGGGGACGCCAACCAGCCAGTACCCGACGAGGGTGCAGCGTAGCCCTGAGGTGGTGTCTTTCAGGCCTCTCAGTAGGCCCACTGCCACGTTTTGGATTCCTTTGGCGAACTGTTGCAGTACCGCGAGACATAGGAGCAGGACGGCAATGTGAAAGGTGGTGGGATCTGCCTCTTTTAAGAAAGGATGCAGTACCCACCTGCCCAACAGAAGCCACAGCGCGCCCATTATTCCCAGATACGTGACCACGACGAACAATATGCGTCGGGTAATCTCGCGCACTGAGTCGGCACTCTCGGCCCGAGCCCTTGTGATCAGCACCGAGCCGCCGTGAGAAAAGCCGATGCACACTTGGTAAACGATGTACGCCAGTTGGTTCACAATATTGTGCGCCGCTAGCATCTGTGGGCTAAAGGTCCCCATCACTAAACCGGCGATGGTTGTTATTGCAGCCTCCGAGCCATAGGTCAGACTGACTGGTACCCCGAGGCGGACGAGGCGGCAGATAGTCTCCCCATCTCCTTTACACGGAAGGATGTGGAAATAGGGCTGTAGCTCGGGAATGCGCAGTACCACAATCCGGAAGGCCAGGAAGGTAAGCAGTTGGATGACAGTTGTAGAAAGCCCGATGCCCGCTACCTTCCAGTGATCCGAGGCTGCCCATGTCATAAATAACCAGTTCAATGCGATATTTATAAATATCGATATCAGCGTGATGGTTAACAGGGAGCCGGGTTTTCGCATGCCCACGGCGAATTGGCGCAGGACGTTGAGCCACATCATCGGGACTAACCCGGGTGCGAGCGCAAGGGTCATGGCGAAGGTGAGTTGGGCAACGTGCTTGTCGATGGGCAGAACAAGGACCAATCCGCCTAGGGCGATGACCAGTAACGCGCCGAGAATTGCAGTGCCAGTGGCCACCGCGAAGGAGGAGCGCACAGCCCGCCGGATCTGTTCTGCTCCCGCCTCGCAATTTTGACAAGAGGTTTTCTCTTTTTCCATTTTTGCTGCTGCTTCAGCCACAAGATTTGCCCCGGCCGTCACCATGCCCACGCACATCGTGCGGATCTGGTTGTAAAGCTGCATCGCTAGGCCGCCGCCGGCTATCGCCAGTACGCCCACGGACTGCAGCATCAATACGTCCGTGGTGGTCAATGCAACTCCGGCGAGTTGTACTCCAGCGATGGGAAGGGAAATTCCCAGAACTTCGCGATATTTCCGGATGGATTTCAACCTCGCAGCCACCTTCAACTTCGGACTAACATTCGTCTCGGCCCTCGCTTCTCATCTTCTAAACCTCGCCCATTTTGGCGGCTGGTCTCCAATGTGCTGCGGTTTCTAGCGGTAGATACGCAGCACATCCGATTCATTTGCGGCCTCCAGGCCGTTGAAGCGAATGGCGCTGCGATACATCTGCACCAAAGTTGCAATCGGACGCTGCCGTCTGCACCATGGAAATTAGTGGTTCGCCCCTGCGGATTCAGCTGGTGCTGGCCGATGCCCCAGCGGTACCACCGTTGGTTGAGACCGAATCCCGTTCAGGGCTGGTGTTTGCAGCGGCAGAGACTCCCTTCGGAAAGTATAAAGATTATACCTAGTTTAGGTAAGGCTACCATAATTGAAGATTTCCACTTCAAACACTTCAGGTGGAAGGAGTGTGAAGATGGATAGGAGAGACGCCGGAAAACAACACGTTTTGTCGTTTAGGCCTCCACAATCCTCAGAATCGGGTTAAGGGTCAAAAGCAAATACCCCCGAGCCACGCTCGAGGGTATCGCAATAAGTGCGGTAAAGAATGGCTTGGTTAGCCATAAAACTCGGGTAGTAAGTCTGAGACTCGGCCCGAGGAGCGCTTGCTTTTAGCCTGCGGCTATGGCGTTCAGCGCCTCACCTAAGAGTATCGTTGGCGCTTCAATTCTGTCAATGACCTCTCATGGCTTGTCTCAATCTTCAAAAGTGATGTACGGCAGTCACTAAAATGACTCTCGCCTAATGCGGCCGCAATACCCTTCGAAAGCCGGGCCTTTGGCGAACGATCTTCCAAGAAAGCCTCCAACCCCACGTCTTCGATCTTTTTTCGCGCATGGAAAACCGAACTAGCAAGCAGATCTGCCACCTGTAGTGCCGGACAAGTCCGAGAATCCAGACTAACGGCCGTTGCAAACCGCTTATTTCCAAATCGATTGTTGAGAGAGTTCACTAGTGTGTCTCCGTAGGAAACCCCTACTGGGACATCAATGTGGTCGAGCATTACCACCCCAACTTCACGACGAGTAACCAGCCCCCGCAGCAGCCGATCTGTCGCGAACAAATGCCCTTGCCACTGTTCTCGACTACTCCACGGATCGAAATGCCTCTTGTCCAAAACAAAAGCTCCGAACGTGCACCCCGAGCTTATCGCTGCTCGAAAAATATCAAGCAAAATCGGTTCAGAGTGCTTAGTAACTTTCGAGAACTTAATCTCGTCAGCCTTTGTGAAGTTATTCCGCTCACGACATGCCTTAATCTCCCGCGAAAGGAAATCAGGATCCTTCGTGCGCACAGCCGCAACAACGAAATGCTTACCCAACGTGCCTTTACTTCCGGCTTCATCTACAAAGTAGACGGCACTTTCTGCAGCAAGCGGCAAACTCACCTGAGGAGGACCTGAACCCTTTTGGTGAGAAGAAGAATGTGCTTGATAGCTTGTCACAGCTGAGAGTATATCGCCGTGCTAGGACATCAAATATGTCTCAGCTCAATGGCCACAGGCGAGCCCGGTTTTTTGAAAAAGGTGATGGCCCGCGCCTCGGGGGGGTGTGCGCGGGCCATCGGTAACCCGGCATCGGGGGGTGCGCCGGGGCAGGCCGCACTGTATATCGGGGCCTTGCACCTGACATTATGACATGCGAAAGAAGAGATGACAACAGCGAAATCCAACATTCCTTGAGTTTTCTGGCAATATGTTTGCGCACTCCCGATTCTTCCTGCTAAGAGGCTACGATGAGCAGGGTAACTCGCACACTAACGGCAGGCCTTCCTCGATGACCGGTACCCCTTTCCCCACCGACGGCACCACCCGCGCGGCCGCGTTTTTCGACTTGGACAAAACGATCATTGCCACATCCTCGGCCTATGCCTTCGGCCGCGAGTTCATGCACAACGGGCTCATTACGCATGCGGAGGCACTCCAGCTGTCTTTAGCCAAGGCCAGCTATATGCTCGCCGGCCACAGTAGCGAGCACATGGACACCACCCGCGATCAGCTCGCCGCCATGGCCGCCGGCTGGTCCGTTCAGGAGGTCCACGACATCGCTGTAGAGACCATGCACACTGTGGTCACCCCCGCCATTTATGCGGAGGCACGCGCGCTTATCGACGCCCACCGCGCCGCCGGCCACGAGGTGGTGATCATCTCGGCGTCGGCAAGCGTGCTAGTCAAGCCCATCGCACAGGAACTGGGCATCGAGCACGTCGTGGCTACCGAGCTCGCCGAGGAAGACGGCCGGTTCACCGGGGAGATCCCGTTTTACTGCAAAGGCGCCGCAAAAGCTGAGGCACTGGCGCGCATTGCTCAGGAGCTCAACGTCGACCCCGATGCGTCCTTTGCCTACTCCGATTCCGCCACAGACATCCCGATGCTGGAGCAGGTTGGCCACCCCGTTGCCGTGAACCCGGACCGCCTGTTGAAGAAGCACGCCATCGCCCACGACTGGGAAATCCGCACGTTCAAACACCCCGTTCCGCTCTTTACCGCACCCAGCGCACGCGAATTCGGTATCGGCTCGGCGGTCGTTGCCGGCATCGCAGCCTTAGTGGTCGGCGGAATTTTATTTGCACGCCAGCAGCTGCGCGATTAGGCCGCTTGCGCGATGCCGTCGGCTTCGCGGGCGCCGGCCTCCCAGGCGTCGAGAAGCAGCCTAATGAGCACCGCCGGATCCTTGTCATAGGTATCCAACGCCGCGCGGTAGTCCGCGCGATGACGGTTGAGGTAGGTCTCGGGCACGGCGAAACCCCGCGGATCGAAGCCGGTATGGATAGCAGCGGTGCGCGCGGCGACGAGCGCCACAGCGGTGCTGCGCGCACCGAACAGCGAGCGCGCAGCAATCTCCGCGTGCAGCACCACCGGCAACAAGCGGTCAAAATCCATTCCTGTCCCGCGTGTGATGAGCTGTGCCAGCGCCTGCGCCACCGCCGGATTCTGATCCGGATGCCCCACGCCGCTCGCCGCAATATCGATGCTGGCCAAGACCTGCAGCGGGGCCCGTGCGAAGGTCCGCACCGTGGCGGCCTGTTTTTCTGGAGCGAGCAAGGAATAGGCGCTGACTGCGGGCGGGATACTGTGTGCGTCGAGCGGCGCACCGTCGATCGCCGCGGCCGCCCGCGCACCGCGCAACAGCGACTCGGAAGAAATAACGTCAAACTTGCGCAAGCCCGCGGGGCGGCGGTGCACGCGCGCAATCGCTGCGGCGGCAGAACCGGCTTTATCCTCCACCCCAGATAGGGACATCAGCGGGGTCAGCGGGTCAGAATGCGGCATACCCATTACAATAACGCCGTACCCACTTTGCGGGCCGCACCACATGAACTCTGGAAAGTTCATTACTATGGCCGATATAGATTGCGACAAAACAGTAGGAGTATTAAACCGTGAGCAACGACGGACTATTCACTGACGGGTCCAACAAGTTCGCCCCGAAGGTAGACGGCATTCCCTTGAGCGATGCGGATACCTCCCGCCGTGGCGAGGCATCCATCGGCCAGCTCGTGTCCAACGCCACCGAGCAGATGTCCCAGCTGGTTCGCTCCGAGGTCGAGTTGGCCAAGACCGAGCTCGCTGCTTCTGCCAAGAAGGGCGGCATCGGCGCGGGCATGTTCGGTGTGGCTGGCACCGTGGCGCTGTATAGCTCCTTCTTCTTTTTCTTCTTCTTGGCGGAGCTGCTGGCCGTATGGCTCGACCGCTGGGCGGCCTTCCTGATTGTCTTCCTCATTATGGTCGTCCTGGCCGCCGTCGTGGCCTTTATCGGCTTCAAGCAGGTCAAGCAGGTCAAGGCCCCGGAGAAGACCATCGAGTCAACGAAAGAACTCAAGAAGCTGGTTCCGGGTAAGGCTGAAAAGTCCATCGAGCGTGGTCTCTACACCTAAACCATCAGGTTCCGTTTAACTCTCCCGCCCCGAGCACATGCGTTCGGGGCGGATTTCGTCTGTGCACCCTTCCCATGAAAGGCCCGCCTATGAATCCCCTACCGCCCTCCGTAGTGGAGCTTGACGGCCCCTTTGAGCACGAGTTCCTGCACACGCGCGGCATCCGCCTGCACGCCGCCACCGCTGGCGACCCGGATGACCCGCTGGTGCTGTTGCTCCATGGTTCTTTCGGCGGGTGGTTCGACTTCCGGAATATCATTGCCCCGCTTGCCGCCGCAGGCTTCCACGTCGCCGCTCTCGACATGCGTGGCTTTGGCATGTCCGATAAACCGCCGCTCGAACCCGGCCAAGATATCCGCGTGGCGGTTGGTGATGTCAGCGGTGCCATCCGCGCACTGGGGCACGACGATGCCTACCTGGTCGGCGCGGATACCGGCGGTGCGGTGGCATGGGCGCTGGCCACCGAGCGGCCCGAACGGGTACGCGGACTGATCTCCGTATCGGCAGCGCACCCTGCAGATTTACGCCGCGCCGTCGCCGCACGCCCCTGGGACTTTGGGTGGGTTCTCCTGCGCGCGACATTGTGTCGCCTGGGAAAAATTGGCGCCCCAAGCCTTCTGCTACGGGAGTCCACCTACCTTCGGGAGATGGATCTCGACGCCCTCGGATCCTTCAGCGGCGCCGAGCGCGAGGAGGCCCTGCGCCTGCGCGTGACGTCGTCACGCATAGGAAACGTCCGCCGGGGAATCATCTGGAACCACCGACTGCGTACCGCCGTGGTTCCGCTAAGCTGGCTCGAGCTCACCCTGCAGTGCCCGACGCTGTTCATTCATGCCGATCAGATGCTCTGGCGGCCAGTTGCGCGGCGGGCGGCGCGGCGCTGCCGCGCGGGTTTCACCGCCACCACTATCCCCGGTTCCAAGAACCTGCCCTATCTTGAGAACCCGCATGGTTTTACTCAGACCATCATCCAATGGCTGCGAGATAGGTAACATTCACCGCCCTCCGTGCCCCACCCCTCTCAGGGGGATGGGGACTTTTTTAATTCGTTGACAAAACCGCAGGTTAAGAAAGAATACCTACCGCCCTATAGCTTTTATCACAGGACATATTTTTCAATTCCTTGTATATGAGACGAGCCACGCGGTAGCTTCATATAAAACCAACATCACAGGTTTTCTACATCTTTCGCACCACGGAGGTCTAAGCCCTACATGACGCTCAAGAAGACACTCGCTGCTCTCTCTGTCGCTACCCTGCCGCTCACCCTCGCGGCCTGTGGTGGCGACAACTCCGGTTCGGACTCTGCTTCCGGCTCTGGTGATGGCATCGTCACCGTCAACGGCTCCGAGCCGCAGAACCCACTAATCCCGGCCAACACCAACGAAGTCGGCGGCGGACGCATTGTCGATTCCATCTACGCTGGCCTGGTCTACTACGACGGCGATGGCGAAGCCCAGAACGAGCTGGCTGAATCCATCGAGCCGAATGACGACAACACTGAGTTCACCGTCAAGCTCAAGGAATCCACGTTCTCCGACGGCTCCCCGGTCACTGCCAATAACTTCGTGGACGCCTGGAACTACGCCGTGGCCAACGACCAGCTCAACGCATCCTTCTTTGCCAACATCAAGGGCTTCGAGGAAGGCGTCGAAAAGATGGAGGGCCTCAAGGTCGTCGACGACCACACCTTCACCATCGCCCTGAACAGCCCGGAGCAGGACTTCCCGGCACAGTTGGGCTACTCCGCGTTCTACCCGCTGCACGAGTCGGCCCTGGAAGACATGGATGCCTTCGGCCAGAACCCGATTGGCAACGGCCCGTACAAGCTGACCGAGTGGAACCACAACCAGGACGCCACCGTCGTTCCGAATGAGGAGTACAAGGGTGGCCAGACCCCGCAGAATGACGGCATCAAGTTCGTCTTCTACGCCTCCCAGGACGCCGCTTACGCCGATCTGCTCTCGGGCAACCTCGACGTTCTCGACGCCGTTCCGGACTCCGCTTTCGATGTCTACGACGCCGACCTCGGCGACCGTGCAGTGAACCAGCCGACTGCTATCTTCCAGTCCTTCACCTTGGGCGAGAACCTCGAGCACTACTCCGGCGAGGAAGGCGTGCTGCGTCGCCAAGCCATCTCCTATGCCATCAACCGCGAGGAGATCACGGACACCATCTTCAAGGGCACCCGCACCCCGGCCAAGGACTTCACCTCCCCGGTTATGCCGGGCTACTCCGAGGACATCAAGGGCAATGAGGTCCTGAAGTATGACCCGGAGAAGGCCAAGGAGCTGTGGGCTGAGGCTGACAAGCTCAACAAGTGGGATAACCCGACCCTGGAGATTGCCTACAACTCCGACGGCGGCCACAAGAGCTGGGTGGATGCAACCACCAACTCCATCAAGAACACCCTCGGCATCGAGGCAGTTGGCGCTCCGTACCCGGACTTCAAGTCCCTGCGCGATGAGGTGACCAACCGCACCATCAAGTCCGCCTTCCGCACCGGCTGGCAGGCAGACTACCCAAGCCAGGCTAACTTCCTCTCCCCGCTGTACAGGACCAACGGTTCCTCCAACGACGGTGACTACACCAACCCGGAGTTTGACAAGCTTCTCGACGAAGCCCTGACCTCCTCTTCCGAGGAAGACGCCATCAAGAAGTACACCGAGGCCCAGGAAGTCCTGTTCAAGGATCTGCCGGCTATCCCGCTGTGGTACTCCAACGCCACCGGTGGCTACTCCGAGAACGTCAACAATGTCGTCTTCTCCTGGAAGTCCCAGCCGGTGTACTACAACATCACCAAGAAGTAACGCCAGCCCCTGACTGCTTCGCACGACCCCCGCAACCACCGTGGAGCGGGGGTCGCCCCACGTTTTCACCCAGCACCCCCAAAGTGTGATTAGAAACGCGCTATAGATTTCTCGAAGCGTGGGATCACACATTAAAATTCTCATAAGCTTTGACCTGCGTCCCGAAATCCGGAGAACGCTGGCAAGCACCTGCCCACAACGAGTAAAGGACCACACTATGCTGCGCTATATCGGGCGCCGAGTGCTCCAGATGATTCCGGTGTTCTTCGGAGCCACCCTGCTCATCTACGCGCTCGTCTTCTTGATGCCCGGCGATCCAGTCGAAGCCCTTGGCGGTGACCGCGGCCTCACCGAGGCCGCCCGCGCCCGCATTGAGGCGGAATACAACCTCGACAAGCCGTTCATCATTCAGTATCTGCTCTATATCAAGGGCATCTTCATGTTGGACTTCGGCACGACCTTCTCCGGTGTTCCCGTGACCCAGGTGATGGCGAACGCCTTCCCGGTTACCGTGAAGCTCACCGTCATGGCCATCATCTTTGAATCCGTCTTCGGCATCCTTTTCGGCGTCTTCGCCGGCATGCGCCGCGGTGGCTTCTTCGATTCCACCGTGTTGGTCATCTCCCTGCTCGTCATCGCCGTGCCCTCCTTCGTTATCGGCTTCGTCTTCCAGTACCTCGTGGGCATTAAGTGGGGCGTCCTGCCGGTTACCGTCGGCGCTAACGCCACCGTGAAGTCCCTCCTCATGCCCGCCATGGTGCTCGGTGCGCTCTCCCTGGCCTACGTCATCCGCCTGACCCGCCAGTCCGTGGCGGAGAACCTGCGCGCCGACTACGTGCGCACCGCCCGCGCCAAGGGCCTCTCCAACGGTGCAGTGACCCGCCGCCACGTGCTGCGCAACTCGCTGATTCCCGTGGCCACCTTCATCGGCGCCGACATCGGTGCGCTCATGACCGGCGCCATCGTGACCGAGGGCATCTTCGGCATCAACGGCGTCGGCGGCACCATGTACCAGGCCATCCTGCGTGGTGAGCCGACCACAATCGTCTCCTTCACCACGGTATTGGTGATCATCTACATCATCGCCAACCTGCTCGTTGACCTCCTGTACGCCGTACTTGATCCGAGGATCCGCTATGCCTAATTTCGAGAAAACCACTCCCTATCCGGGCCAAGAGCACTTCGTCTCGGAAACCGATGAAACGGGTCTCGGCGCGGTCGATGCCGTCAAGGACGAGTCCGCGCCTTCCTCCCAGTGGGGCGAGGCATGGCGCTACCTGCGCCGTCGCCCGCTGTTCTGGGTTGCCGCCGTCATGATCCTCGTGGCCGTCCTCCTGGCCATCGCACCGGGTCTCTTTACTAGCACTGACCCACGCCTGTGCGAGCTGTCCAAGTCCCTCGCCCCCGCCGAGCCAGGCCACCCCTTCGGCTTCAACCGCCAAGGCTGCGATATCTACGCCCGCGTGATCTACGGTGCGCGCGCGTCGGTAGCCGTCGGCATCCTCACCACGCTGCTCGTCGTGGTGCTTGGTTCCATGATCGGTGCTATCGCCGGCTTCTTCGGCGGCTGGATCGACTCTGTTCTCTCCCGCATCACCGACATCTTCTTCGCCATCCCGCTGGTGCTCGCCGCCATCGTGGTCATGCAGATGTTCAAGGAGCACCGCACCATCGTCACGGTGGTCTTGGTGCTCGGCCTCTTCGGCTGGGTCTCCATCGCCCGCATCACGCGCGGTGCGGTGGTTTCCATCAAGAACGAGGAATTCGTGCAATCCGCGCGCTCCATTGGTGCGTCGAGCTGGCGCATCTTGTTCAGCCACATTCTGCCGAACGCGGCCGCGCCCATCATCTCCTACGCAACCGTGGCCCTGGGTACCTACATCGTCGCCGAGGCCACCCTGTCCTTCCTGGGCATCGGCTTGCCGCCGACGTTCGTGTCCTGGGGCGGAGACATCTCCGACGCGCAGGCTTCCCTGCGTGTTGCCCCGGCAGTCCTGTTCTACCCGGCGGGTGCTTTGGGCCTGACCGTGTTGAGCTTCATCATGATGGGTGACGTCGTCCGCGATGCACTCGATCCGAAGGCGAGGAAGCGTTAATGACTAAGCCACTTCTTGAAATGAAGGACGTCCACATCTCCTTCACCACGTCCACCGGCGTGGTTGAGGCAGTGCGTGGCGTCAACATGTCCATTTACCCGGGCCAGTCCGTGGCCATCGTGGGCGAGTCCGGTTCCGGTAAGTCCACCACGGCGATGTCCATCCTGGGTCTGCTGCCGGGCACCGGCAAGGTCACCGGCGGCCAGATCCTCTTTGAGGGCGAAGACATCACTCACTACAACAACAAGCAATTCGAATCGCTGCGCGGTGACAAGATTGGCTTGGTCCCGCAGGATCCGATGTCCAACCTCAACCCAGTGTGGCGCATCGGCACGCAGGTTGAGGAGTCTCTCAAGGCCAACCACGTGGTGGAGGGCTCCAAGCGTCACGAACGCGTGGTGGAGCTTCTGGAGGAAGCCGGGCTTCCCGACGCCGAGCGGCGCGCCAAGCAGTACCCCCACGAGTTTTCTGGTGGTATGCGCCAGCGCGCGCTCATCGCGATCGGCCTGGCAGCACGCCCGAAATTGCTCATCGCCGACGAGCCCACCTCCGCCCTCGACGTGACGGTGCAGAAGACCATCCTGGATCACCTGGAACACCTCACCGAGGAGCTGGGTAACGCGGTGCTCTTCATTACCCACGACCTCGGTCTGGCAGCCGAGCGCGCGGAGCACCTCATCGTGATGCACCGCGGCCGCATCGTCGAGTCCGGCCCGTCACGTGAGATTCTGCGCTCCCCGCAGCACCCCTACACGCGCCGGCTTGTCGACGCCGCCCCCTCCCTCGCCTCCTCCCGCATCCGCGCGGCCAAGGAAGCTGGTGTGGAGGCCAAGGAGCTGAAGTCGGGTGAGGCGATCGGCGCCGCCGTCGAGCCTGGCTCCACCGCTGCAGGTTCATCTTCCGCGGCTCAGGCCCCGGTCATCTCGGTGCGCAACCTCACCAAGGAATTCGATATCCGCGGCCAGCGCGGCGGCAAGAAGCTCCTCAAGGCTGTCGACGATGTCTCCTTCGACATCCGCCGCGGCACCACCCTGGCACTGGTGGGTGAGTCCGGCTCCGGCAAGTCCACGGTGGCCAACATGGTGTTGGGCCTGCTGGAGCCGACCTCCGGCACCATCGAATTCGAAGGCCGCGATACCTCGAAGCTATCGAAGCAGGAACTCTTCAAGCTCCGCCGCAAGATGCAGGTGGTTTTCCAGAACCCTTATGGCTCGCTGGATCCGATGTACTCGATTTATAAGTGCATCGAGGAACCCATGGCGCTGCACAAGGTGGGCTCGCGCAAAGAACGTGAGGCCCGCGTGGCCGAGCTTCTCGACATGGTCTCCATGCCTCGCTCCGCCATGCGCCGCTACCCCAACGAGCTCTCCGGCGGCCAGCGCCAGCGCATCGCCATCGCCCGCGCGCTCGCGCTGCGCCCAGAGGTCATCGTCCTCGACGAGGCCGTTTCCGCCCTGGACGTGCTGGTGCAGAACCAGATCATCCAGCTGCTTGCGGAGCTGCAGTCTGAGCTCAGCCTGTCCTACCTCTTCATTACCCACGACCTCGCAGTGGTCCGCCAGACTGCCGACGACGTGGTAGTGATGAAGAAGGGCCAGGCCGTCGAACAGGGCACCGCCGACGATATCTTCGAAAACGCCCAGCAGGAGTACACCCGCAACCTCATCAACTCGGTTCCGGGTATGCACCTCGATATCGGCACGGATATCTAGCTCAAGCGCGCCGACTACCCGTCAACCTTGCTGTGGTTGGCGGGTTTCGTCTTTAAGGGCTTAAGGATCCTGCCGTGGC
>NZ_KV796813.1:33731-34630 GCF_001809235.1 Corynebacterium sp. HMSC072A04
CTGCCGTGGCTGCCCCTGTTGTATCCGGCGGTGACTGAAGCGCAACCTGGGATCGCCGATATCCCCGTCAGTGTGGCTTTGTCTGACGGGTGCTTCTATCGGGAGCGCCTTTGTCGCAGGTTACCGGCGCTTTTTGTGTTTGGTGGCTGGGGTGTTAGCTGCTGTCGGGTGGTCGGTCCGGTGGCTGGGCTGGCGCTGTGGTTGCTTTTTCGGCGTTGAGTCTGGCTAGTGCTTCTTGGTATTCCGGCATCGCGGTTATCGGGGTACCCCAGGGTGGGATGAAGCTGACCCCGGTGTTGAGGCGGTACATGTAGCCACGCCCGGTAGGCCTTAAAGGGTCATCGTCGTTAATGCCGTTGTGGTAGGCGCACAAAAACGTCAGGTTCTTGATGTTGGTGTAGCCACCAGCCTGCCAGGGCACCAAATGATGGATTTGGCAGTAATCAGCTGGTTTATTACACCCAGGCCTAGAACACGTGTGGAATTCAGCGTGCAGGGTGAGGCGTTGGTTGAAGTTTGCCCCGCGCTCTAAGCGCCAGGTGTTAATGGGTCCTTCAATAGGGTGCACGATGGTGGCGTAGCCTATTTCGGCGAACTTGTGGGTGAGGAATTCTGCCCCGGTCATGCGCCCACCGTTGGTGAGGTTGAGCTCGATCTCGTCCCCGTCACCGTTAATGATCTGGTCCAACTCATTCAGGGTGACGATGACTTGGGTGCGCACCGCCGGTTTGGAACCAGTGCCCTCTTTGAAGAAGACGTCGTTGGCGGCTTGAAGCAGGTCGGTGTTGTTGGTGGATTCGAGTACTGCGCGCATGTTGGCAATCGTGGTGGCATCATCGGTAATCGAGAGCGTGTTGGGGCCTTGCTCTCGGTAGGTGATGCGCACGCCTGGTTTGGCG
>NZ_KV796813.1:34730-53883 GCF_001809235.1 Corynebacterium sp. HMSC072A04
GGCGTCGAGGGTTTTCTTTACTTTTGAAACATAGGTTTCAATCAGTGTGAGGGTGCTCAGGCTGTGGCGTTGTTGAAGCGCTGCGTGGCGGGCTTTGCGTTGTTTTCCGCTAAAGCGGGTGGGGCCGAAGTACACCTGGTGCAGGCCTGCGAGTTCGGTGGCGTCGGCTGGGTCAGCGCCGAGCGCGCGAAGCTCATCGGGTGTGCCAGGTATATGCTCCACCAGCGCAATCCCCGAGTTGCGGAGGCGGAGGTAGGTTTCGATATCCCCCATGGGCACGAAGATTAAACCAGCACCCGCAACCCCGCAACCGGAGAGAAGAAAATACCTGGTGTTAGCCGACGCAGGAGCCGGTTGGGGTGGCGTCGACAAGCTGCGTAACGTCACCCACGTGGCCGCGCACCTCGTCCGCGGTGAGTGCATAGCCCGTGTCGGAGTCCTCCACGGAGGCACCAAACACAACGCCCAGCACCTGGCCCTCCGGGTTGATCATCGGGCCACCCGAATTGCCCTGGCGGATGCTGCCGCGCACCGTGTAGGCATCGCGCTCCACGCGGCCCGTGGAGTAGATATCCGGCCCCGCAATGGTCAGCCGGTCGCGCACGCGCGCCGGCTCCGCCGTGAACGGACCCGACTGCGGGAAGCCCAAGACGATGGCATCATCCCCCGTCACAGCCGCTTGCTCCGCCCACGGCAAAGGCTCCAAGCCCAACCCGGGGCTATGCAGCACCGCAATGTCCACATCCGAGTTGTAGTACACCACGTGCGCCTCCTTGAGCCCGAGCACAGTATCGAGGTGAACCTTATCCGTGCCGGCCACAACATGGGCGTTCGTGATGACGTAGTCCGGTTCCGTAACAAAGCCCGAGCCCATCAGCCGGCGCGAGCACGCCTCCGCATCCCCCAGCACGTGGATTACGGAAGGTCGCACGCGTTCCGCCAGCTCAGGGTCTTCGATGTTCACTGCGGGAGCATCCACCTCCACATCGGCACCGGAGCGCTCCCACGGAGACACCAGCGGCGGCAGCCCAGACTCGTTGAGTAGTGCTGCGATACCGTTCGGCAGCGCCGCTAGGCGCGAGGGTGCCGCTGCATTGAGCGCGCTGAGTACGTGCGACTCACGCAGCGCTTGCCCCGGCCGGCCACCCAGGTTGGATGCCAAAGGCAGGGAAACCAACCAAATCACCACGATGGCCGCCACCGCCTGGAATACCGCACCAATTGAGGAGTCCACGCGCTGCCCCGAGCGGGTGCGCATGCGGTCCCGCAACGCCATGCCAAGCGACGTCCCCACCAGCTGCCCTAAGCCCACCAGCAGAATGAGCACGCCGACAGCCAACAAGAAGCGCACGGCGGCTTGGTCCGCCAAGCCCATCGCCAGCGGGGCAACCACAGTTCCCAGCACCAGCCCCGCAATGATTCCCACGGCGGCGAGGACCGCTGCCAAGGCGCCCTGCCGCCAACCCACGCGAACAGCGAGGAGCACGGCAACCACGATCAGGATGTCAACAGCAAGAGACACAGAGGGAATGCTTTCTTAAGGGCTAAAAGGGGCAGAAACTAACCTATCTTCTCATTATTCAAGGAGCGGTTGAGTGATTCACGCAGATCGTGAACCATTTTCTTATCCCATTCCACGCTCCAGCCCGCATGGTCCATCAGCCCGGACAGCACTCCCGCGGTAAAACCCCACACCAGGTAGCCCCGCGTCCGAAACGCCGGCCCCTTCCAGCGGCCAAATCCCACCATCATGCGATTCGTGGGATCCGCCAGCTCCCGCAAAGGGACGGTGAAGACATCATCGGTTTCCGCGGGGCTCGCCGGCCACACGTCACCCGGTTTATGCCAATACGCCAGGACCGGGCTCACGGTATTGCCGGTAGCTGGGATATCCAGCTTGCTCCACTGCTCAAGGGGTGTGACGGTGGAGCGGTCGAGGCCGGTTTCTTCTTCGGCTTCGCGCAGGGCAGCGTCGACAAGCGAGGCGTCCTCCTCGTCCTTGCGCCCACCGGGGAAAGCAATCTGCCCGGAGTGCGAGCGCATCGAGGGCGAGCGGTGCGTAAGCAACACCTCACCGTCCTCAAAACTCGCGCCCTTCAACAGCACCAACACTGCCGATTCACGCCGGCGCTTGGCGGCCGGGACATGCCGAATGAGGCGTTCTTGGACCTTGTCTGTATCAACCCCGAGCGCCGGGCGCAGCCACTCCGGGGCGTGAGCAGGAAACAGGCGGCTCACTGAAGAACCTCCTCGACGGCCGCCTCCAATTCTTCGGCGGAGCTAAACGGTTTGATGAACTTCTCTTCCACCTTGCCATCGCGCACCACGAGGGTGATGGGGATGACGCCCGGCAGCCCGAGCTCGCCAGCGAAGGTCCCATCCTCGTCCTGGTAGCTGGGGATGTCGACCTGCAGGTCACTCAAAAGCGCAGCACCGTTGGCGGCGTTCGCATCCGCATGCACGCCGACGACATTCCACGTCGAGTGCGAGCGTGCAAGGTCTTCGAAGAAGGGCAGCTCCGTGCGGCACGGCTCGCACCACCATGCCCACAACGTGACGATCTGAACGTTCTTGGCCGCCGCGGTACCGGCCGCTCCTAAGCAGGGAAGGTCCACCCCAGCAATGGGCCCCTCGGGGCACTTGGGACGCTTGGCTACTTCTTGCTCCTGCGCCTCGGGGACGGGGACCTCCGGCT
Organism: Corynebacterium sp. HMSC072A04; assembly: GCF_001809235.1. NCBI lineage: Bacteria > Bacillati > Actinomycetota > Actinomycetes > Mycobacteriales > Corynebacteriaceae > Corynebacterium > Corynebacterium sp. HMSC072A04. The sequence continues at coordinate 37,426 of NZ_KV796813.1, forward strand.
CATCATCCTCAAGGAGATTCACCACGCCGACGAACGCGAGTGCCGCCAGCGCAACAATGGCTGCGATGCTCACCTTCACGTATCCGGGCCACCGAGAATATTGGCTCATTGCTCCACCTTAACCCCGCGACGGGCACCATGGGGCGAGCACGCAGGCCGTGCACTTCGGCTTCCGGGCGGTGCACACGCGCCGCCCATGGAGGATGAGGCGGTGAGAGAATACGGTTTGTTCCTCTTCGGGCACGCGCTTGGCGACGTCCCTCTCAATCGCCCGCGGCGTCTTCGCCTCGGTCAGACCGAGCCGCTGACTCAGTCGCGTGACGTGGGTATCCACGGTGATTCCCGGCAGCCCAAAGGCATTTCCCCGCACCACCAACGCGGTCTTGCGGCCGACGCCGGGCAGCGAGGTGAGCTCGTCGATGCCGCGTGGTACCTGCCCGTCGAAGTCCGCGACGAGCTTTTCACCGATGCCCAACAGGTGGCCGGCTTTCATGCGCTGAAAGCCGAGTGGGCGGAGAATGCGCTCAAGGTCGGCGCGGTCCGCGGCGGCATAATCCGGTGCGGTGGGGTAGGCGGCGAACAGCTCCGGGGTGACCTGGTTGACGCGGGCATCCGTGCACTGTGCTGAAAGCACTGTCGCTACGAGTAGCTCAAGGGGGTTGGTGAAGTCTAGTTCACAGTCGGCATCGGGATATTCGTCCGCGAGGGCGGTACGAATACGGGCAACACGCGCTTCCTCGGTATCATCGTCATGCTGTGCAAAAAGGTCAGGGGACATAGAAATAACTCTAGTGACGGCAGTTAGAATGGAAAGCATGATTTCGCTCGTTGTTCTCGTCCCGCTGTGCCTCGCTCTGTTTGCCATTCTTATGGAAAAGCTAGAGGCAACGGCCTTCGAGAATTAAACAGATCAGTAAAGGCATGTGACTATTTTTCCCGTTGGTGGAAATAGTGACTAATTGCACTGTATGATGTTGTGCAGTGCCTCGTGGCGCACTGGAGACTAGGTGCGTCAAAATAGACCAAACCAGCTTGCGTCCAAGTGTTTTCCTCGCTGCGCAGGCTTTAAGGAGTAACAGTGGAAGGCGTACAGGACATCCTCTCCCGCGCTGGCATTTTCCAGGGCGTCGATCCGGTAGCAGTACAGAACCTCATCGAGCAAATGGAAACCGTCCGTTTCCCGCGCGGCACCACCATTTTCGAGGAAGGAGAGCCGGGCGACCGCCTCTACATCATCACCTCGGGAAAGATTAAGCTTGCTCGCCACGCCCCGGATGGCCGTGAGAACCTGCTGACCGTGATGGGCCCGTCCGATATGTTCGGTGAGCTTTCTATCTTCGATCCGGGCCCGCGCACCTCGTCTGCTGTGTGCGTCACCGAGGTCACCGCCGCCACGATGAACTCCGAAATGCTCAAGCAGTGGGTGGCTGATCATCCGGCGATTGCGCAGCAGCTGCTGCGCGTGCTGGCCCGCCGTCTGCGTCGCACCAACGCCAACCTGGCGGACCTCATCTTTACCGATGTTCCGGGCCGCGTGGCCAAGACCCTGCTGCAGCTGGCTAACCGCTTCGGCTCGCAAGAGGGCGGTGCACTGCGCGTGAACCACGACCTCACTCAGGAAGAGATCGCCCAGCTCGTCGGCGCGTCCCGCGAGACCGTCAACAAGGCGCTGGCCACCTTCGCCCACCGCGGCTGGATTCGCTTGGAAGGCAAGTCGGTGCTCATCGTCGATACCGAGCACTTGGCTCGCCGCGCGCGCTAGGTCTTAAAGGCCGAGCCAGCATATGCCGCCTCCGGGCGGCTGTGGCCCAATGCAAAATCCCCCGAGAATTTCTCGGGGGATTTTCCTATGCGGTGTTTTAGTTCTGAGCCGCGAGGTACTTCAGCGCAGTGCGCGTGGATTGCTCGGCGGCGTGGCGAAGGACCGGGTCTACGTCGTCGTACATCTCATCGACGAGGGTCTTAACGTCAACATCCTCACCAAGGCGCCCGCGGACCTCTTTAATCTGATCCAAGCGGTGGTGGCGGCGGTCAATGTACTTGCGGGCAACCGCGGAGGTGTCCTCCAAGTCCGGGCCATGCCCCGGGAAGAGTGCTACATCCTTGCCGCGCTCTTCGAGAAGGTCCAGCGTCTTCAGGTAGGCACCCAAGTCACCATCGGTCTCAGACAGGAGCACGGTGTGACGGCCAGCGATGGTATCACCGGTCAGAATTCCCTCCAGGGTGGAGTGCTTAGCCTCTTCGGACCATACGAAGAAGCAGGTGGAATCCGCAGTGTGGCCAGGGGTATGGACCACCTCGAGTTGCGGGGTGATGCCGTCGACGGTGATCACTTCGCCGTCGACAAGCGCCTCCGCGCCGTTGCAGTAGTTCGGATCGAACGCGCGAATCGGAGCGCCGGTGAGCTGGCGCAGACGCTGAGCGCCCGAGGCGTGATCATCGTGGCGGTGAGTGAGAAGGATCAGTGCTACCTCGCCCGCTTTCGCGGTCACAACGTTGAGATGCCCCTCATCCTCTGGGCCTGGATCGACCACAATGGCGCGAGAATCTTCTCCGGCGCGAATGATCCACGTGTTGGTGCCTTCCAAGGCGGTGTAGCTGGGATTATCGCACAGCACAACACCGACGGACTGGCTCACGGGACGCAATTGGCTATATGCAGGATGCTCCATGGTTCTAACCCTATCCGATTACTCAGCGATTTCTACGATAACTTCGATCTCAACGGGGGAATCCTTCGGAAGGACCGCTACCCCCACTGCAGAACGCGCGTGAACACCGGCATCACCAAAGACCTCCCCGAGGAAGTTCGAGGCACCGTTGATAACCGCGGCCTGATCCGTAAAGGATGGAGCCGAGGCAACGAAGCCGACCACCTTCACCACGCGGGTGACACGGTCGAGGCCGACGAGGCCATCGATGGCAGCCAACGCGTTTAGCGCGGCCGTGCGCGCCAGCTCCTGCGCCTTCTCGAGGTCCACTTCTGCGCCAACCTTGCCGGTAGCAGGCAATTCGCCGCCCACGACGGGCAGCTGACCGGAGGTCCATACCTGGTTTCCTACCTGGATGGCCGGGATATAGGACGCGAGAGGAACAGCGACGGAAGGCAGCTCGACACCGAGTTCTTCCAAGCGTGCGAGGGCACCCATTAGGACTCCTCCAGAGGGCGCTTGAAATAGGCGACGACATTCTCCGGGTTCATGCCCGGGGTGATAGTGACGAGCTCCCAGCCGTCCTCACCCCAGGAATCGAGGATTTGTTTCGTCGCGTGTGTAAGAACCGGCGCGGTTGCATATTCCCATTTAGTCATGGGCCCAATGCTACTAAATACCGATGAGTTCGCCACCCTCAGCAAGGTAATGCGCCCAGCTGGTGATGTGCGGATTTTTACGCAGAAGGGCGCGGCGCTGGCGCTCCGTGAGGCCGCCCCACACACCAAACTCCACGCGGTTATCAAGGGCATCCGCGCGACACTCGTTCAGCACCGGGCAGTGACGGCAAATCACCGCGGCCTTACGCTGCTCTGCCCCTCGCACGAAAAGCGCATCGGGGTCACCGTTGCGGCACTTGGCTTGGGTAACCCACTCACCACGCTCGGAGGTTAACGAGGCATTCTTTACCATTGCGGACCGTCCTGCACCTTTGACACTGACTGCCATGGCTAGGTAACTCCTTCCAAGTTCCCCCCGTCGTAGTGGAAGATCGTGAATAACCCTCAACCCGACGGAATATTATGTACCATTGGTAAGTCTATTCACAGACCGGTATACCTGTCTAACAGGTCACACTTTAGGGGGGTCTCCCGGTTGTCGCCCTAAAGCACTAGTGTGTGGAGGGTGACTGTCATCAAATCCCTGGGAAAGCTCGTCCTGTCCACAGCACTGGTCGGCATCCTCATCGCGCTGGCCATCGCCCCTGTCGCCGGCGTCAGTGGCGTTGCCGTTGCTAGGACGAACGAAACGATGCAATCGGACATCCAGGATCTCACCAGCGGGGATACCCCCGGCGTGAGCACCATCTTGGATGCCAAGGGCAACCCCCTTGCCTACATCTACGAACAGCGCCGCCATCCCGTACAGCCGGATGAGATCTCCGACGCTATGAAGCAGGCAGTTGTGGCCATCGAGGACCGCCGCTTCTATGAGCACGAAGGCGTCGATCTGCAGGGCAACGTCCGCGCTTTGTGGACCAACCTGGCAGCGGGCGGCGTCTCCCAGGGCGCGTCCACGCTGGATCAGCAGTACGTGAAGAACTATCTCCTCCTCGTCAACGCCACCACGGATGAAGAACGCCAAGCCGCAACCGAGCAATCCATAGCCCGCAAGCTGCGCGAGATGCGCATGGCGACGGATATCGACGCCAAGCTTTCCAAGGATGAGATCCTCACCAACTACCTCAACCTCGTACCCTTTGGCAACCACTCCTACGGCATCGAGGCCGCTGCCCGCACCTACTTCGGCTCCGATGCCGCGCACCTCACCGTGCCGCAGGCAGCGATGCTCGCCGGCATGGTGCAGTCCTCGGAGTATCTCAACCCCTATACCAACGAGGAAGGCGTGCTCGAGCGCCGCAATGTGGTGCTCCAAGCTATGGTCGACACCGGCTCTCTATCCCAGGAGGACGCCGATGCCTATGCCCAAGAACCCCTTGGGGTGTTGGATAGCCCCGCCACGCTGCCCAATGGCTGCATCGGCGCGGGAGATCGCGGTTTCTTCTGCGACTACGTGATGGACTACCTCGCCGATAAGGGCATAGACCGCGAGCATCTAGCGCGCGGTGGCCTGACCGTGAAAACCACCCTTGACCCCGACGTCCAGGACCAAGCTCTCAACGCAGTACGCAGCCACACCGCCCCGGATACCGAGGGCGTGGCAGAAGTCATGAACGTGATCAAGCCGGGCACTGATTCCCGCAAGGTCCTCGCCATGGTGTCCTCGCGCACCTACGGGCTCGACCTGGCCAACAACGAAACCCTCCTGCCCCAGCCCAATTCGCTGGTGGGCAACGGCGCCGGCTCGGTGTTCAAGCTCTTTACCGCCGCGGCCGCCTTGGAATCGGGCTATGGCATCAAAGACAAACTGGCAGTGCCCAAGCGCTACGAGGCGGAAGGTCTAGGGTTCGGCGGCGCTGAGAACTGCCCACCCAACAAGTACTGCGTGGAAAACGCCGGCAGCTACGCCTCCACGATGACCATGCAGGACACGCTCGCCTACTCCCCCAACACCCCCTTCATCCAGCTCACTGAGCAGCTAGGCGTCGAGCGCATCGTTGACATCGCCGTGAAGCTCGGCCTGCGCTCCTACGAGGAGCCCGGCAGCTACGACGGCGAATCCTCCATCGCCGACCACATTAAGGACTCCAACCTGGGCTCCTTCACGCTCGGCCCGACGGCGGTGAACGCGCTCGAGCTTTCCAACGTGGGGGCGACGGTGGCGTCGGAAGGCATGTGGTGCGAGCCGAACCCCATCGAGGAGGTCACGGACTCCCACGGTAACGAGGTGTACCTCAAGCACACCCCGTGCGAACGCGCGGTGGGCAAAGAGGTGGCCAAGGCGCTGGAAAACAACATGACCGCCGATACTGAAAAGGGCACGGCGGCCGATTCTGCGCGTGCTGCGGGCTTCAGCGGCAAGGCCGCCGCCAAGACTGGTACCACGGAGTCCAACCAGTCCTCGGCATTCCTCGGCTTCAACTCTGAGGTTGCTGCCGCGCCGTATATCTACAATGACGGCACCACCACGAGCCCGCTGTGCACCGGGCCCGTGCGCCAGTGCGCCAACGGCAACCTCTTCGGTGGCAAGGAGCCCGCATCAACGTTCTACACCATGGCCGCGCGCGTTCCCGATGCGCTGAAGGGAACGGTGCCGGACTACGACCGCGCTTATGATTCGGGCACGGTATCGCCGCTTATCGACGGGTTGAAGGGCAAGTCCGAAAGCCAAGCCCGCTCCGCTCTAGAGAAGGCTGGCTACGTGGTCAAAACCACCGAGGTGCCCGCGCCCGGCGTGGGCTACGGCAAGGTGGTTCGTGTCATCACCGGTGCATCCGGCACTAAGAAGGGTGCGGAGGTAACGCTGCAGCTTTCCGACGGCTCCGCTGGCGACTCCGCAAGCTCCGGCACCTCCAACTCCAGCTACTACACCCCGTCGGCGCCGAGCGGCAACGGCGGTGGCACGGACAATGGCCAGCCGGCTACTCAGTCCGACCCGCTGTTCTCCCAAGAGGATGTCGACCGCCTGACGAACGACGTGCGGGATTTCTTCGGGCTTTAGCGCAGAGCGCTAAAGCGTAAAAACGGGCTACAGCGTGACAAGGAGCTAGAGCGTGACAAGGAGCTAGAGCGTAAAACGGGCTACAGCGTGGGTGCTAGCGCTCCTGCGCTAACACGCTAGTTGAGGGCGGCCTTGACCGCGGTGGACAGGCGCTTGCCGTCGGCGCGCCCAGCAGCCTTGGCGGTGGCCACCTTCATCACGTTGCCCATCTGCTTGATGGTCACCGGCTCGCCGGAGTCCTTCTCAACCTCGGCGATGGATTCAGCGACGAGGGAGTTCAGGGCGTCGTCGTCAAGCTGCTCCGGCTGGTAGGCCTCGAAGAAGGGGACGTCGACAAGCTCTGCCTCCGCCAACTCGGGGCGGCCGTTTTCCGCGTAGACCTCTGCGGACTCGCGGCGCTTCTTGATCTCACGGGCGATGACCTTGAGGATGTCCTCATCGGTGATCTCGTGGCGGGAACCAGTAGTTTCCTCCGCTTGGATGGCAGACAGCAGAGAACGGATGGCGCTCGTACGGGCCTTGTCCTTGGCCTTCATCGAGGTCTTGAGGTCAGCACGGATAGTTTCTTTCAACTCACTCATGCCCTTCAATCTACGCCTGCCGGCCAGGTAGTGTGGTGAAGGTGAAGATTTTCCCTGTTCTTGGCGGACTCGCCGCCGCCGGCCTAGGCGTTGCCGCGTGGGCGCACTCAGAACTCACCAAGTTTGAGCTCAAGGAGTACACCCTGCCGCTGCTGGAGCCCGGTACGCTGCGCGAGGAGTCCGAGTTCCGTATCCTGCACGTGTCCGACCTCCACATGATCCCGGGCCAGCGCGCCAAAATCGAGTGGGTCTCAGGCCTCGATGCCCTTGACCCGCACTTGGTGATCAATACCGGTGACAACCTCTCCGACGAGCGCGCCGTACCCGAGGTCCTCCGCGCCCTTGGCCCGCTGCTGAGCCGCCCGGGGATGTTCTGCTTCGGCACCAACGACTACTGGGCGCCGCGCATCCCGAACCCCTTCAACTACCTGATTGGGAAGAAGAACGAACCTTCCTACGTGAACCTGCCCTGGAAGGGCATGCGCGCGGCCTTCCTGGAACACGGCTGGCACGACGCCAACCAGGCCCGCGTGGAGTTCAAGGTAGGCGATGTCCGCCTCGCTGCCGCCGGCGTGGACGACCCACACCACGATTTGGATGACTACTCCGAAATCGCCGGCGCCCCCAACGAGGACGCCGACCTCTCCTTAGCACTACTGCATTCCCCGGAACCTCGCGTCCTGGAGAAGTTCGCCGCCGACGGCTACCAGCTGTCCCTGTCCGGACATACGCACGGCGGCCAGCTCTGCCTGCCTTTCAAGGTGGCGGGCTCGCGCTCCATCGTGACCAATTGCGGCATCGACCGCGTTCGCGCGGAGGGCCTGCACCGATTCGGAGAAATGTACATGCATGTCTCCAACGGGCTGGGCACCTCCAAGTTCGTTCCTTTCCGCCTCTTCTGCCGCCCGTCCGCCACGCTGCTGCGTATCACAGAGAAGGCCGCCTAGGAATACCCCCTCCACGCTGCCGTTTTGTCCTTTCAGGCTGGGGTGCGTTACAGTATTCCGGTACCGCTTAGAGCGAGACACCGGGATATGGCGCAGCTTGGTAGCGCGCTTCGTTCGGGACGAAGAGGTCGCAGGTTCAAATCCTGTTATCCCGACCATTAAACCCGACGGTTTCGTGAAACGACCTTAAATCGTTTGCGAAACTGCCTCCGTGAGATAAACCCACCTCCTTCGGGCGGTGGGTTTAGTCGTTTTCGCGGCAATCCGGGCCTTAAACAATAAGAGTCCCCGCATGGTTCGTCCCCTCTAAAACGACTAATAGCCCGGAACCTCAAATCGGTTTTCCGAGCTAGATGGATAAAGCTATTCAGTTGGTCTTTAAGCAGCCTCGCGCGCAGGCGGCGCGTTCGGGCTTGCCTTCTCGCGCGCCGGATCGCGCGGCGGGTGCGGATCTCGCGTGCCAGGTGGCGGAGTCTTTTCATCCCGATCCACCCGGCCAAGAAAACGCCGAATCATAGATACATTGGCCGCAACCACACCAAGAGCTGTATAGAAGAAGGCCGCAGCAAAACCGCGTACAGGTCTTCTCGTATGGTCACCAATAGCAGCACCGCCGCGATTGTTCTTCACATAGTCGTTGCGCGTTTCAATCACATTGCGCCAGGTACCGTAAATTTTCTGCCACTCAGGTGTCTTGTAGGCCGGGCCAGTCTGGCGGTAGCGAATACCCTCTGTGTGAGGGATGGTCAAAGAGGACTTATTGGTACAGCACTTTCCCATTTGGCTGCGCGGGGCTTCAAGACTAGGTGTTGGGATAATAGGCAGACCTTTAGCCCGAGCGTCCTGCCTCTCGGCCTTTTGCACCAAGGGACATACCAGTGTCTTTCCTTTACCGCGACCAGGACAAATAAACATTTGACTCTCGCCGGTATCATCAGCACCTTTACGACGCATGGCATAAGCGCGGCGCTCGTTAATACGGGCCTTGTAGGTGTCCTCATCAATAAGACCAGCCCTAAACTGCTCGGTGGCCTCAATCAGTGACTTCGGCATGGCCGGGCAATACCAGTGGCCTTCGACCAAGCTCATGGTTTCAAAGCTGCCACGTTGGCCTAACTGGTTGGATTTGTAGTCGCCAACCAGGGTGTATCCCTTTTTACGTAGTGGCTCGTGGAAGTCTTTGGTCTTGGCCACAGCGAAATACGCACGGTCACCAACCACCACGCCTTTAGGCGTAGACGGATCATCAGTTAAATGGCGCATGGCTTGCAGCCCACGAATCGCAGGGTTGTGGCTGGGCCGGTCAAAGGCCATGCCCATAATCAGGTGAGGCTGTGCATATGGGCCTTGTTCACGGATAACTCCAGCCACAAGGGTGGCCTCCCAGCCCCACACGTGCTTAGCGTTCCTTGTGCGCTTGTTTTCACCGTGTGTTTCCTGTCGCTCATCACGGGAATACCAACCTGCCTCCGGCTCAGAGGACATAAGATCATCTGGTCGGTTCGTCCATCGGTTATTTCCACGGCGAACCCCTGGAATCAGTGTTCCGTCTAGAGTGAGGTCTCCCTGCCAGTTGTTGCGGTATTCCTCCGGCATGTCTTTGGTGCTGGCCATGACCAGCTGGTTGAACACATAGGTGGCGCGCTGCCATTTTTCTTCGCGGCGCTCAGGATCTTGTTCGTCCATCAGCCGGTTGAACTCGGCACGGGTTAGCCGTACATGGTGTGGGATGTTGTCGAAAGGGTCAACCAGTTCTAGGAACCTGTGCAATGCACGCCACAGGCGGTGATACCACAGGCCGTGCTGAACAAAGTAATTATCGCCCACGCGACGTGCCTTATCGCGGCTGGGTAGCTCAAGAAGTTCCAGAGCTTTTTCGGTGGTGTCTTTACTAGCTAGCAGGGCAACCATGGTGGTCAAATGCATGGGTTGACCAGAGCGCGCCAGAATCAGATACAGCGCAAGGATGGCACGGTCACTGACAGTCTTTGGTCGCCCACCTTTCTGCGGGTCGTATCCCTCCTCGCGCCGCCACGTATCAAGGCTTTCGCAGATGTCAGTACGGTCGATGATGTTTAGTGCCCAGGACACACTAGCTCCGTCCAGGCGCAGAAGCGGGGTGGGAGTAACCGATATGCGGGCCATTTAGCTCTCCTCCCCTATAGGTGTAACCAGCCGCAGCGGCGGATAAGCCGGTTCGTCCCTGTTGCCTGTAGTCCACACCCAGTACTCGGCCTCAGTTAGTGCCCCGGCCTCGACGATCATCCGGTGGAAGGTGTCGTGGAATGGCTGTATGGTGCCAGTGGCATAGACCAGCTGGTTAAAGTCCACACGCGCGGCGGCATGATGAGCAATCCAGGTGTAGCGCAGCCTGTTGATGTTGGGTGCAAGCCCAGTACTCGACGGGTTTTGGCTGGTCTTGTGGATAAAGTCAGATATGAGGTGCGGGCCTGTGGCATCGTTGCGGCGGCGCGCTGAGTTTGGCTTCACCAGTGGTTCGTCCTTACGGTCTGCGCTCACACCGCGCAGGACTTGACGCATGACATCGCTATAAGGCGCGGTCAACGGAATGGTTCGCGACGTAAGGCCTCGGCCACCGCGGGCATGTACTGCTAGCACGGTGCCGAAGTCAGTGAAGTCACCATAGACGCAGTGATAAATCTCCTCTGTGGTCATACCAGCACCAAGGCCTAAGGCCACAAGGATGTAGGCCACACGCCGCGATTCGCGGCGGGGTCTAGAGCGCAGCCAATCCGTAATACGGATCAGCTCGTGGGAGGTGTAGGCGCGGCGCTTCGACTTCGCCGCAGGATGAATAACTTCGGGTAGATCTTCTACCCAATCCAGCGCGCCGTGGTGCTTAATGACGTGGCGCGCGCAGCGGTTAAGGAGGCGGCGGGTGGCATCGAGGCTAGTTGTGGATAAATCTGTGCGGTATTGCAGGTAGTTGTGAATGGAGCCGCCGTCTTTAAGCAGCATGATGCAGTTGTCCACGGTTAAATCCACGTACCAGCGGTCTCGCACGTAGCAAAAATATGCAGCGAGTTGGCGCTTGCGGTTTGTCGCTACCGCAGGCGTGGTGGCGGGCAGTAATCCGCGTGTCGTCAGTGTGTCGATCACAGCGTAGACCTCACTGTATTTAGACTTAAGTGGTTCGTCCTTTAGTTCTGTTGTCTGAAAAGGTGGCTCGTGGCTTCCGACATTCCCGCCGAGGCTCCGGTCAGGCGTTACGCCAACTGGCCTAATGCCCATATCGAGGCCCACGATCCGGTCATGCGGAAATTGCAGGACTTCGCCCGCAACGTCCAGAAACTCACCCTGGACGGGAGCTACCCCAGTGCCAAAGACTTGGCCGAGGCCTGCGGTATCCCCACCTCCACCATCACCCGAATCATCCGCGGCGAGATGATCCCGACGGGACGTGTCATTGCCAATATCGAGGTCACCACAGGCAAGCCCTTGTGGCCGCGCCATCGCAGCAACCGATACGGCAGTCAGTGACCCGAGGGTTGGAAACTGCATGTTTCCGACACTGGTAAGGCGGGTGTGAGTTACATGGGTGTCGTTCATGGCTCACGAGGTGAGCACACCTACACCACGAAATAGGTGGCGGTGCCTTCTTACCTCAGACCATGAGTAAACCCGCAGGTCACAGGGTGGTTCGTCCCTGGTGCGGTCTGTGCGCCATGAGACGAGTTTTGCGTATCCGCAATCCAACTTTGCGTATCCGCAATCGCTAGGGATAGCTCAGGAAGTCTCCGTGAGCCGAGCTACAGCACGTACAGGCCTCCACCTGGGGTGCCATGAGTCGATCCTCCGGCCAAAAGAATCCGGTAGGCATGGCGGCGGTTAGCTCCGGCCTCGACCACGTAGTCCTCAAACTGGTGCAAGGACTTCAGTCCTGCCGCAGCACACAGCACATCAGCGGGAACTCCGGCTGCAATGCGGTCGATAATCCACGTATTGCGCAGCCTGCGGGTATCCGGCACCATATCCGGCGATGTACTAGGTGTTACCCGGCGGAGATACGCCGAGAGCTGGCTGACGTTCTCGTTGTCGCGGCCTGGCCTGAACAGGTAGTCCTCCGGGCCGGTAGCCATAATGACCGGCTGAAGTACCTCGATATGAGACTTGAGCAGTGGCACCTCGCGCGGGCCAGCCCCGCGGTAGCCGTGCGGAAACAGCAGCACCCCGTCGCCGTCAACACGCACGTCTTTGCCGCGCAGCGTGCAGATTTCTCCTGCGCGCAAGCCCGCACCAAGCGTGAGTGCTAGCACCGTAGTGAAGTTGCGGCGGCGGGCAGCTGTGGGTTGCGACTCGGCCCAATCCCACATCCTGTCACAGGCATAAGAGTCGTAGGGTTCAAGGGTTGGCTCGTAGCTAATCGGGTGCTGGTAGTCAGGGTTCCAGTCGTCGTTGATCACCTCCGCCACACGACACAGCAGCGAGCGCTGGGTTCCTGCGGTGGACGGGCTGAGCTTTGCACCATCTCCGGCAAGGAAGTAGTTTCCGATGATGTCGGGGTGGAAGACGGTCTCGACAGTCACCACGCCGTAGCTCACCCAGACCCAGGCGGCGAGCTTGGACACGCAGTTGAGCGTGTTGCGCAGTGCGTCGCGGCTGGTGTTATCCGGGGTGATGTTAAGTGCGCGCACGCACTCGCGGGTGAAGTCGGCAACGTGGCTCCACGGCTCAGAGCGCACGGCGTGTGGTGTGTAGTTGGCGATGATCGCCTCATAGTCGGCGGTGGTGTAGTTACTGGACATGGGCCTTTCCTTCGTCGGCACGATCGCAGTGGAATGGGGCGGTGTAGTGGATGCTACGTAGCTAGGCCACGCAGTGCACTCCGCTACACATAGTCTTGTTTGCCGATCTGCAATCTGGCAAGCAGGTGGCCTCACACCGCCAACTTCGCAGGAATTTCTTATATGGCCTGCATGTTTGCGGTTCCGCAAACATCTACCAGACGAACCACCACATCATGTTGTGGAGATCAAAAAAGGGACATGCCATATTTAGTACCCCCGCGCGAGCCTCGGACACGGCCTTAATCCTACCCACCAAGTCCTTCAAGGCCCCGCTTTGTGGCCCACAGCTATGTCCACCACAACATGTAGATCCGCTGCCCCCGGTTGTGGCTAACCGATACGTGCGCGACCTGCGCGGAGACTCAACCACACCCCGCACCGACTAGCGTGACCACCGTCGAGCGCGATTGCGTATCCGCAATTTTGTCTTAACTCACGCGGCTTGTTGCCATACCTCGCACATCGGCAACTCACCGCGCGGACAGTTTGCGTATCCGCAAATTTCTACCTGTTACCGTGCCCGACACTTGACATTTCCACTGCTCACCCCCTCAAAGGAAAGGGACGAACCATGTCCACACTCGACATGAGCACACCACTGTACTGCCAGTACTTCACCGCCGAGCTTGAGGTAGACAACCTCGCCCAAGTCACCGAAACCCTGAAACAGGGAAAACAGGTGGCCGACACCATCTTGTCCATGTCCACCGCCGCACTCTACAACCACGTCATTAGCTTCACAGGCCCGCAGGGGCTTATCACCGAGCGCGAAATCAACGTCCTCACCGCGTTTAACTCCATGTCGGTGGCCACTGCCCCGGTGCGCGTCACGTTTGTCACCCTGGCCGACACTTACGGAAACCGTGCGGGACTCACCCGCATCCAAGGCGGTGAGTCCGCCCGCGGCCTAATCCCGCTTACCCGGTCTGTAAACGAGGCCACGGTTGCAGACATGTCTGCCACCACACCAGGACTCACCATCAATCTGCCCAATAGTGTCCACGACGACCTGATCATTCGCTGCACGACTTTTGACCCGGACGGGTGCGTTCCCGAAGCAAAGGACGAGTTTCCCGGCGTGGACTACTGCCCTAGCCTGTACCACCTTTTGCGGGACGAACCATCTCCAGGCATCGACATCACCCACGACATTATCCGCGCACTACTTCCCTACCGCGGGATCCACATGGAGGTAGAGCCGAGGATTCTCGATGGCGATGTAGACATCGAGCGGCTGTAGCTGCTGGCTACGCTGTAAGCCATGAAGGAACCCAGCTGTGGTGTGTGCTGCGGCTGGGTTTCTTCTTGGGGAGGGTGAAGAGGGGACGTGATGGGACACCGGCCACGTCTTAAGTCGGGCAGCGTCTCCGCCAGACCCGGCAGAACTTGCGCACCGCTGACTGTAAGCATATACTTACACCTGACATCGTTCGATTACGATACGGAGGGATGATGGACGCAGCACGGCTCGCTCAGATGCTCAGTGCTCTTGGAAGTGAGCCTCGGTTGCGAATTATCGCCTCCCTAGAGACGGATTCGACCCATGTCAGTGAGCTGGCCCGCCGACTTGGGATGTCTCGGCCACTGCTCTACCAGCACCTCAACCGCTTGGAAGCTGCTGGACTCATCGAGAGTGGCCTGGAACAGCTCGGAGAGAGCCGAGTGAGGAAGCACTACTGGGTCGCTCCGTTTCAGCTTGAAGTAACTCCAGACCACATTAGGCACCTGATTAATCAAGAACAGAAAAGGGAATCTTCGTGACACTTACCGCTACCGTATTTCTTGTCATCCTCGCCGCCGCATTACCACTCGCGATCTTCGTTGCTCTTACCGTCTGGGTGGTACGCACCGTCACCAGCGCACGACGCGAAACGGCGACGGCGATCGATGGTTCCAACCAACTCATCGTGGAGCATCTACGCAACATCACCGAGCGGTTGGATCGGATTGAGGCCCAACTCAGCGAGATCCCCGAGTAATCAGGCTCTTCCTTAAACAAGGGGCGCGGTGGTTTTGGCTCCGCGCTATGGGCTGTCACAGCGTATGCGCTAAGCACGTCGCGTAGACCTCCAGCAACATAAACTTGCTTGTGACTTTGGCGGCGGGGTGTGTCTCCGGTCGTGGCGTTATCCTGTCCCTCTCGCGGATAGGGGCTAGGACTGGGGACGAACCACGTGGTGTGCCCCCACCTCCGACACCGCCCCGGCCCACCTGCCGACGGAACCGGGAACGGAAACCGACGGAAACCATAGCTGTGGTTCGGGTCGTTGCAGGTGGGTGGGTAGTTTCGCAAAAGACTCAACCCGCAGGAAACTGCGGGTTCTTTTCGTTTTCACCGGGCGGCGGGCAGGGCGTCCGCCCTCCTAGAAGCTGGAGGAGCCACCCGAACCGGAAAAGCCCGAGCTAAACCCGCTGTTGACGCCGCCGCTGCTACCGGAAGAGCTATCGCGGGCGGCAGTCGCGTCGCTGTCCCAGGCGCTCACAACGTAGAAGGGCACGTAGCCGTGGTAGCCGGAGCCGGCGAAGAAGTGGGAGTCATAGATATGCGTGCGTACGGGGCGTTCCTCGGCCTCGTTCTCCTTCTGCAGCTGTGCTTGCAGGTGCTCCGAGAGCAGCGCAGTCCGGTCCAAGAGCTCCAAGTAGCGCTCCATGAACTGCGGGTGGTTCGGCTCCTTGGACAGGGCCACGGCGGCGTCTTCCAGCTCCTTGGCGTGGCGCTCAAGCGCCGAGTCGATGTCCGCAGCCAGGTAACCCGCCTGGGCGAGGTCCTTGCCCAGCTCGTAGAGCTCATAGCGGCGCGTGTCGGTATCAGCGTTCTCGATGCGGTGTAGCTTTTCGATGTTGGACTCGGCGGTCTCTACACGTTCGCAGAGCAAACGTGCACGAGCAATGAGCACGGAGCGTGAGCGGAACTGCTCGTCCGGT
Organism: Corynebacterium sp. HMSC072A04; assembly: GCF_001809235.1. NCBI lineage: Bacteria > Bacillati > Actinomycetota > Actinomycetes > Mycobacteriales > Corynebacteriaceae > Corynebacterium > Corynebacterium sp. HMSC072A04. The sequence continues at coordinate 52,959 of NZ_KV796813.1, forward strand.
GCGTCGGCCGGAATCGACATGAGGGAACCCACCTTGTCATCGATGGCCAGGAAGTCATCGCGCAGGCCCTCCCAGTCCTCGCGCAGGCGCTCATCCACTAGACCCGATTGCAGCGAGTGCGCCCGGATATCGATCTCCCGCAGGCGCTGCGCCACATCGGTATAGGTCTGCGACACATAATCCCAATCCTCGCGCGCCTGCTGCGCGTTCTTCTGACGGCTGCGGCGAGTACCGCCAACGATGCCTGCACCCGCGCCACCAACGCTCAGGCCCGCTACCCCGAGACCAATGGCCGCCCCAACGCGGTTATTTTGAGCACTCTCAAACTGGGTATCCGCAGCACGGTCCACGTCGATCGCTGCCGCCGCACCCGCAAAGAGACCAGCAGGAATGTTGTCATCCCGCACGCCCGGCTTTATAGCTTCGATGGACTGCTCGAGATGGCTATCTTTCTTGCGCAGCTTCATCTGCTCGGCCACGTCCTCACCCGCGAAGACGAAGGCCTGGCGCGGATCGAGGCCGACGCCGACGAAGACTTGGCCATCGGCAAACTTATCCTTGCCGATAAGCTCCGGGTGATTGTCACGCAAATACTCCTCCACGGAGTCGTTGACGTTTTCTTTGTTCTTAGAAAAGACCATGTAGTGCAGCCCTTGGACCACGTCGGGGGCGGCGATCCGGGAGACGTCGCCAAGCATGCGCTCTTCCTCCTCCGGAGTGAGCACATCGTCGGGGTCCATGATGTCGGCCTGGACCTCGCGCTGTGCTGGCTGCATGACAAAATCGGCACGCTCCGGCGCATCGAAGACCGCCAAGCTTGCGCCCGCACCAATACCTCCGAGCAGCAGACCTCCCGCCACTGCTGCACCGACGATGGCGCCGACCGACGTTATTTTGGCTTAAGGGACATTTCGTGTGGATAAAC
>NZ_KV796814.1:0-297 GCF_001809235.1 Corynebacterium sp. HMSC072A04
CAGTGCGGGGCGGGAGAAATCCAGCACCGGTGTTTCCGGGTCCGCGAGCAGGGTATCGCGCACATGGACGATGCGGGGGATGCGCGAGGTACGCGGGTAGACCAGCACGCGCATGATGGACTTGCGTACTACGAGCTCGTGGAGCTCGGCCACGGTGGCATCGGAGGAAAGCGGCAGGATTTCCGAGCCGTGCTCGCGGGCCAACTGGGCCGCGGTGGAGGCTTCCAGCTCGATGACGCCGGTGATCTGGTTCGCGGAGTCGTCGTCAAGCGTGCCCGTCAGGCGCGAGTGCTCGAC